>CAZIGO010000111.1:0-7829 GCA_964538595.1 uncultured Chitinophagales bacterium
AAGAGGACAAATTTAAAGAGGAGGGGGCAAAATTTAATGGTAAAGCAGGTAAAGTGATGATTAACTCTTTTCTTTTTTAGGCACCAAGCCCATTTTTTTCCCTTTTTTTAACATAAATTGATAGGCGGCTTCGTATTCATTGGGAATTTCACCATCTAATATGGCGTTTTTAATAGCGCTTTTGATCTTTCCTACTTGAGGGGAGGGAGGGATATTGAAAGTATCCATAATTACTTCCCCTGAAATAGGAGGCTGAAAATTGCGTATGCGATCTTTTTTTTCTACTTCTTCCATTCGCTTTTGTACAAAATCGAAGTTTTTGAGATAGCGTTGAACCCGTTTTTTGTTTTTTGATGTAATATCAGCGCGACAAAGGGTCATCAGGTCATTAACATCGTCGCCGGCTTCATATAAAAGGCGGCGGATACCCGAGTCGGTTACTTCTTCTTGGGCTAATGAAATAGGGCGCAAGTGGAGACGAACTAACTTCTTTACATAGCGCATTTTATGATTGAGGGGTAACCGCAATCGCTTAAAGATTTTAGGCACCATCTTAGCACCTACTGCATCATGACCGTGGAAACTCCAACCTTGTTTCGGGTCATAACGTTTGGTATCCGGTTTCCCGATGTCGTGCAATAAAGCCGCCCATCTTAACCATAAGTTATCGGTTTGTTGGGCCACATTGTCCAGCACTTGTAAAGTGTGGTAAAAGTTATCCTTGTGTCCTTCGTTATTAATGACATCGATGCCCTGTAATTTAGTGAGTTCAGGGAATATAATTTGTAAAAGACCGGTATTGAATAATAACTTGAAGCCTTTCGAAGGGTGGCGGGCAAGAATAATTTTGTTGAGTTCTTCAGTAATACGTTCTTGTGAAACGATCTTAATCCGTTCCTTATTGACCGGTAAGGCTTGATATGTGGTTGGGGCTATGCGAAACTGTAACTCCGTAGCAAAGCGGATTGCTCGCATCATGCGAAGCGGATCATCGGAAAAAGTGGTTTTCGGGTCTAAAGGAGTGCGAATAAGTTCTTTCTTCAAATCGGGAAGGCCCTCAAAAGGATCGATAACTTCTCCATAGTTTTCTTTATTTAAACTTACCGCTAAGGCGTTGATCGTAAAGTCGCGACGCCTGAAGTCGTCTTCAAGGGTGCCATCCTCAACCACCGGTTTGCGGGAATTGTGTTGATAAGACTCCTTCCGTGCCCCGACAAACTCGATTTCATACCCCTCCCATTTCACTAAAGCAGTACCAAAATTTTTATATACGGCTACCTTCGGGAAAGGGGTTAATTTTTGAGCGACGGCCCGGGCTAAATCAATACCATTTCCTTCACAAACAATATCTATATCTTTACCACTGTCTTTTTTGGTGGTCTTTCCCCATTGATGAAGTATAGTATCCCTTACATAGCCGCCAATTAAATAGGTAGGGACGTCCAAGGCTTCTCCTGCTTCAGCAATGAGCGTAAAACATTCATCTTTCAATTGTGCGTTTAAATTCATAACGTTTTCATTACCACCTTTTGTAAGCTAAACGAGCAATTTAACAAAGAAAATAGGAAAAATAAAAGTTCCCTTCGAGGATAAATATTAGTTCTACTCTCTAATAGTTTCTATGGTCCCGTTCTCATAAAATTTGATGATTTTGGATGCTTTACCTCTTGAGCGGGAAGCCATTGAAGGATCAACACAATAGTCGACCGCATTTTTGATAGGGGAAGCCACTTCTTGGAAATTTTTTGGAGAGGGCGAACCGCTTATATTCGCTGAAGTAGAAACGAGCGGTTTGTTAATACGATTGATTAGTTGTTGGCAGAAGGGATCAGGGGTAAGCCTTATCCCTATACTTCCATCGGAAGCAATAAGCGAGGAAGGCAAATGTCGGGCATTAGGATAAATGATGGTCAGCGGGCGAGAGGTTTGATTAAGCCACCTGTCAATTTTTTGAGGGATGTTTTTTACATAATGAGCAAGTTGTTCTTTTTGGCTTAAAAGAAGGATGAAACTTTTTTGCCGAGGACGCTGCTTAATTTTTCTTATCTTGTCGATAGCCGAAGGCTGAGTGGCGTCACACCCGATTCCCCAGATGGTGGCTGTAGGGTATAACAGGGTACCCCCGGCCGAAAGAGTTTCGCAAGCATTCTCTATTTCTTTTTCAAAGGCGGTTGATTTGTGAGCAGTTGAGCACATAGATTTAGTTATTACAATTTGTATTAATATTATTGTTTTCGTACCTTATTGAAACAATATAAGAAAGACCAACGTGTCTTTACGAAGAAATATCGTTATTCTGTTAGCCGTACTCTTCATTGTAACAGGAGTAAGATTTAAGGGGCAAGCTACACATATTATCGGGGGAGTAGTGAGCTACGAATGCTTATCGGATTCTAATTATCGGATAACGTTAAAGGTGTTTAGGGATTGTGAATATGGTGAGGCTTATTTTGATGATCCGGCGTGGATGGGGTTATTTAATGAATATGATAATTTGGTAGATACGATTAGAATGAAAAATCCTATAATTGATACATTACAACCCTCTCCCCCGGATTCATGTATTACGTTGCCTGATGATATTTGTGTGGACCGTGCTATTTATAAAGCTACAGTAACGTTATCTCCCGGTCAAGATTATTATGTGGCTTATCAACGGTGTTGTCGCAATCATACCATTAAGAATATACCTTCCCCCGATACGACCGGCGCTACTTATAAGATCGATATTCTCTCACCGGGGAGGGATTGTAATACCAGTCCAACTTTTAACAATTATCCGCCCATTGCAATTTGTAAAGATGAACCTTTGACATATGACCATAGTGCAAGTGAACCGGAGGGGGATTCATTGGTCTATTCTCTTTGTACTCCTTTGCATGGGGGGGGAGATGATTTATCATCGGGCTTTGGATATGGTTCCCCTAGGCCCATCCCCCCTGCTTCAGACCCTTATGCTTCTATTGTTTGGGCTTCCGGCTATTCGGCCACAAATCCTTTAAATGGTAGTCCCGCCCTGTCTATTGACCCTCAAACGGGAAAGTTAACGGTCACCCCTACCAACACGGGCCAGTACGTGGTGGGCGTATGTGTAAAAGAGTATGATCCCAAAACCGGGGAATTTTTATCCAAAACACGACGCGACTTTCAATTTAATGTGGTAGATTGTAAACGGGAGGTAGTGGCAGCCATCCAATCTCCTATCATCAGTTGTGGTAGTCACCAGGTGACTTTTGAAAACAATAGTCAAAATGCGAATGCCTATAAGTGGGATTTCGGGGATCCTACTACCGGGAGTGATCAATCAACCCAAACAGAACCTTCTTATTCCTATCCGGATACCGGTTCTTATCAGGCTACTTTAGTTGCCATCGCCAGTGAGGGATGTACTGATACAACAGTGACTCAAGTAGAAATATATCCCAAGATCCACTCCGATTTTCAGTACGATAAAACATGTGAGAATGAACCGGTCTCTTTTACCAACTCTTCCGTTGCTGACAGCAGTACAATAACCTCTTATCGGTGGAGTTTCGGTGATGGCGCTACCTCTACTACTGTATCGCCTGCACATTCCTATGCTTCTCCTGATACTTATAATGTACAGTTGATTACGGAAGATAATAACGGTTGCCGGGATACGTCACAAAAAGACGTTCCTTTTTATCCGCGCCCCACAATCCAAAACCAGATTAATGTTGACAGTGGATGTGCGCCGGTACTTGTTAATTTTAATCATAATACGTTAGCCAATGAGAACTATCATTATACTTGGCACTTTGGCGATGGAACCACCTCTCATCAACCCAATCCGGAGTATAGATATAAAGTTCCCGGTCGTTATACTGTTGATCTGACCATTACTTCACCCACCGGATGTAGAAATAGCGATACATTCAGTAATAATAAAATAAAAGTACTTGAATCTCCGGAGGCTCGCTATACCATGTCGCCTCATAATCCTCGCTACTTTGAACCTGAAGTAAATTTTCAAGATCGGTCTGAGTTAGCTGTTCAATGGCAATGGGATTTTTATGGCTCGGATACCTCTTACCAACAAAATCCTACGCATTCTTTCCCGGATACCGGTTATTGGCCGGTAGAGTTAGTTGCTACCCATCAGAATGGTTGTAAGGATACCACATGGGATGAAGTTTTTATTAAACCGGCTTTTACGCTTTACTTTCCTAATGCCTTTACTCCAAATAATGATGAGTATACGGATAATTTTGGCGCAGTGGGACGATTTAAAGGTATTGTGGAGTATAAAATGGAGATCTGGAATCGGTGGGGAGAGTTGATATACAAAGCAGATAAAGTAACGGAACGGTGGAATGGGAGAAAACACAATGATGGCCCCCCTGTACCGCAAGGAGTATATGTATATAAAGCCCGAGTCGTAAGTTATTTCGGTAGAAAGTACAAGTACAACGGGCTGGTAACTGTTATCCGTTAATAAAGAGGGAGTCCCTTCTTTTTATGCAACCTTTTTAGCCCGCTAAGCGTCTTATTTATAGAAAAGACGGTGAATTATGATGGAAGTATTCCATAAAATAGATCGGGGCCATATCGCCATAGTAATTTTTATTATCATACTCTTTCTTATGGCGGCCGGTTGCGCTTAAGAACTGTCAGGGAGTGAAGGATAATGTTTAATATAAAGCCATATCAAACTTTTTTCTATATTTTTGAGTGACGGAGTGCGACTTGCCGAGCAAATTGAATATTCCGATAGCGCCTTTTCGCGCTGCTTCCTCTTGATACTCTTTATTTCTGTTAATAACGGAAATGAAATGTTCCAAACTCTTTTTAAAATTCTTATTGCTTAGTGCCTTTAAAGCCTTTTGAAAATCTGGTTTTACCTGATCTTCCTCTAGTTGATCAGGATGCTCTTTAAAGTACAGCAGATCAGCTATATTTTGAATAGCTTGGGCTTTTAAGTACTGTTCATCTCCTTCATGAACTTTTTGAGTAAGTTCCCGGGCATAAGAAGGATGGTTGAATAAAACTACCTTGGCCAAGATAACTCGCACGTCTTTGTTTGAAGGTTCCTTTGCATGAAGGCGCTCTAGCGTGGTCTTAGCCTTATCCACTTGCCCCTCTTTGTATTGTTCATAGGCTTTGTAAGCTTGCTCACTAGTGGCATTGGGAACATGCTGCTCCAACCATTTTTTTATTTTATTTTCGGGCATTACACCATTGAAACTGTCGATACCTTCGCCATCTTTAAACATGACAACCATCGGAATCCCTCGTATACCATATTGCTGGGCAAGTTCTTGATTTTCATCTACATTAACCTTTACTAACTTCCATTTATCGCCCGCTTGTTCTGATAAATGTTCAAGCGCAGGACTCAACATTTGACAAGGCCCGCACCACGGCGCCCAAAAATCTACCACGATGGGCTGTTCCTTGCTGGCCTCAATAACTTCTTTGTGAAAATCTTCTACTTCATAAGAAGAGGTGGTCTTAGACATAGTGTTTTAATTTTAAATTGAATTTTGACAAATAGTCATAAATGGATAGTAAAAACTGACAATTTTTCTGAAAACCCTATTTAATTTGATATGGCAGACTTTTTGTGATATTTAAAGTGCAATTTAAGAAAAATAAAAATCGAAGAAAATGAATTTCAAAAAATTTACTATAAAAGCACAAGAAGCTGTTCAACAAGCCCAAGAGGTAGCTTCTGAATTACAACACCAAGCGGTAGATACGGGCCACCTGTTAAAAGGTCTGTTGATTACCGATGAGGACGTTATTGAGTATTTACTGAAAAAAGTGGGGGTTAATCTCCAACAGTTAAAAGACAAGTTGGGAGAGCAATTAAACAAACAGCCGAAAGTGAGTGGTAGTAATGGACAATATCTTTCTGATGATGGACAAAAAGCATTACAGCATGCCAAAGAAGAGAAGAAAGAGTGGGGAGATGAATTTGTTACGTTAGAACATATTTTATTAGGTATACTAAAAGGAGATGATGCGACGGCTAAGCTGTTACGGGAAATGGGAGTAAAGGACGAGGCGTTAAAGCAAGCTGTTGAAGAAATGAGGCAAGGATCAAAAGTGACTGATCAAAATGCAGAAGATAAATATAATGCCCTTGAAAAATATGCTAATAATTTAAATGAAATGGCGTCCAATGGTAAGTTGGACCCTGTAATAGGGCGAGAAGAAGAGATTCGTAGGGTATTGCACATATTGTCTCGTCGAACAAAAAACAACCCGGTACTTATCGGTGAAGCTGGAGTAGGAAAGACAGCTATTGCGGAAGGCATAGCCCATCGTATTGTTGATGGGGATGTCCCTACCAATTTAAGTGACCGGACGATTTATGCGCTCGATATGGGAGCCTTGATGGCCGGGGCAAAATACCGGGGTGAGTTTGAAGAACGGTTAAAAGCCGTGGTAAAAGAAGTGGCTGAATCCGACGGGCAAATCATTATGTTTATTGATGAGATCCATACCTTAGTAGGAGCCGGTAAGACGGAAGGTGCCATGGATGCAGCCAATATATTAAAGCCGGCTTTAGCCCGCGGAGAGTTAAGAGCAGTAGGAGCGACGACATTAGATGAATATCAAAAACATTTTGAAGAAGATAAGGCACTTGAACGTCGTTTCCAAAAAGTAATGATTGATGAGCCCAGTAAAGAAGATGCTGTTTCTATTCTTAGAGGACTGAAAGAGCGTTATGAAACATATCATAAAATAAAGATCAGGGATGATGCTATATTAGCGGCTGTGGAATTATCACAACGATACATTACTGACCGACATTTGCCGGATAAGGCCATCGACTTGATTGATGAAGCAGCGGCTAAAATGCGGCTGGAATTGGATTCCGTCCCTGAAGAATTGGATGAACTAAACCGGAGAATACGGCAATTGGAAATTGAGCGGGAAGGAATGAAGCAGGAGGAGGATAGTGCTAAGTTAGAGAAGCTTGAAGAAGAGTTAGCGAATTTACAAGAAGAACGAGATTCTATGCAGGCCAAATGGCAAAAAGAGAAAGAGATCGTAGAAAATATTCAAAATTGTCGGGAAGCCTTGGAAAATTTTAAAATAGAGGCGGAGAAAGCTGAGCGGGCAGGTAATTACGAAAAAGTGGCTGAAATACGCTATGGACGTATGAAAGAGATGCAAGAGAAACTTGAAGAAGCGGAAAAGGAGTTGGATGATATACAAAGTGATAAAAGAATGTTGCGCGAAGAAGTAGTGGATGAAGATATTGCATCTATAGTGGCTCGCTGGACCGGCATACCGGTTAGTAAAATGATGGAGAGTGAACGAGAGAAACTGTTGAAGTTGGAAGATGAACTACATAAAAGGGTAGTGGGGCAAGATGAAGCTGTGTCAGCAGTATCAGATGCTATACGCCGTAGCCGTTCTGGAATGCAAGACCCTCAGCGACCAATTGGGTCTTTTATTTTCCTCGGCACAACGGGGGTAGGTAAGACTGAGTTAGCAAAAGCGTTGGCAGAAGTGCTGTTTGATAATGAAGAAGCTATCACGCGAATTGATATGTCCGAGTATCAAGAACGTCATTCCGTCGCCCGCCTAGTGGGAGCTCCTCCCGGCTACGTAGGATACGATGAAGGCGGTCAACTAACGGAAGCCGTCCGTCGGAAACCTTACTCCGTTATCCTCCTTGACGAAATTGAGAAAGCTCACCAAGATGTGTTTAATATTCTGCTGCAAGTGCTCGATGATGGTCGCCTGACCGATAATAAGGGGCGTAGTGCTAACTTTAAAAATACGATCATCATCATGACTTCGAATATGGGCTCTCATGTTATCCAGGACAACTTTGAAAGCGTGAAGAATGA
>CAZIGO010000112.1:0-7767 GCA_964538595.1 uncultured Chitinophagales bacterium
ACAATTTGAAGTAATTAATAAGTCAACTATTACTAATGTTCTCAATTATCCCAACCCTTTCACCTCATCGACCCGTTTTGTGTTTACCTTAACCGGCAGCCAATTACCCTCTTATTTTAAAATCCAAATTATGACTATTACCGGGAAAGTGGTACGGGAGATAACATTAGATGAACTGAATAATATCCATATTGGTCGGAATATTACAGATTATGCCTGGGATGGCACTGATGAGTATGGTGATCCCTTGGGCAATGGCCTGTATTTGTACCGCATTGTTGCTAAAATTAACGGGAAGTCGATTGAACACCGGAATAATGAAAGTATTGACCAATATTTTGAAAATGGGTTTGGGAAAATGTACTTGATGCGCTAATTTCGTTTATGATGGAGGGGTACCGTATTGTTGAGCATACCGCTGATGCACAGATTGAAGTTTATGGGAGGCATCTCACTGGGTTGTTTGAGCAAGGGTTGAAAGGCATGAATGCCATATTATATCCTTACTTTTGTCAAAATGAAAACGAATTTCCGTGTCAACAACTTCTGCACTGCTCATCAATTGATAATACAGCCCTGTTAATTGATTTTTTATCGGAAGTGTTGTGGCTGACCCATACAAAACACATTCTTTTTTGTGAAATAGATATTCAGTATCTTCGAGATCAGCAATTAAAAGCGGTATTGTATGGGAAGCGAGTTGACAAATTGCAGGAGGACATAAAAGCGGTCACTTATCATAATGCTGAGATACAAAAAGGAGACGACGAATATTGGAGGACGGATATCGTTTTTGACATTTGAAGATTCCGAAATTTGAAGAAGTGGTATTATGCAACAAACGTTGAATCATTTAGTGCAAAAAGACAAGAATATTTGGGAAATCCCGGCTTCCTACCGACAAGACATGCGAGTGCCGGCTCGTGTATTTGCTAACAAAGCTATCTTACAAGCTATTGCCGAAGATAATTCTTTGGAACAGCTCGTCAATGTTTCCACTTTACCCGGCATAGTGGAAGCGGCGATGGTAATGCCTGATGTGCACCAGGGGTATGGTTTCCCTATTGGAGGAATTGCTGCTACTGCTCATCCCCACGGCGCTATCTCACCAGGCGGTATCGGTTATGATATTAACTGTGGGGTACGGTTGTTGACAGCCAATATTTCATTTGAAGAGATTAAGCATAAACAGAAAGATCTGGCTCGTCAGTTATATAAAGAAGTTCCCTCGGGAGTAGGGCAGAGCGGACCATTAAAGTTAAGTAATAGAGAGATGCAAGGAGTGCTGTCGGAAGGAGCGGCTTGGATGGTAAAGAATGGAAAAGGACGAAAACGAGACTTACAGCATATAGAATCACAAGGAAATTTTCCCGGTGCTGATCCCCGTAAGGTGTCCGCTAAAGCTGTGAAAAGAGGCCGCGATCAGTTGGGGACGATTGGAGGTGGTAACCATTTTGCCGAAGTGGACCGTATCGATAAAATATTCCACCCCGATATAGCTCGCCAATATAATTTGCACCCTGACCAAGTAGTGGTTCTGATTCATACCGGTTCTCGCGGTTTAGGACATCAAACAGCTACCGAGTATATCCGTCGGTTTTTGAAGGCACAGGGTAAGTTTAACCAACAGCTCCCCGACCGGGGCTTGGCCTGTGTGCCTTTGTCATCCCGAGAAGGACAGGATTATTATGGGGCCATGGGGGCAGCGGCGAATTATGCCTGGGCCAATCGCCAAGTAGTTACGTGGGAGATGCGAAAAGCTTTCCAGAAAGTTTTTGATTCAACAGTAAAACTCGATGTTTTGTACGATGTAGCGCATAATATCGCTAAAATAGAATCACATCGAGTGAAAAACGACTTACAAAAAGTGATTGTCCACCGAAAGGGAGCGACCCGATCTTTTGGCCCGGGTACAGTGGATTCGCCTCTTTTTAAAAATACAGGTCAGCCCGTATTAATTCCCGGCAGTATGGGCACCTGTAATTATATCTTAGCCGGGAAGGATGCCAGTACTGAATTATCTTTTGGATCAAGTTGCCATGGAGCAGGTCGACTTATGTCACGAACCGCGGCTCATAAAAAAACTAAGCGTCGGGATTTGGTAGGGGAGCTTAAAAAGGAAGGAATATTAGTACATGCCGGATCTCGTCGTGGTATTACGGAAGAAGCTCCTTTGGCTTATAAAGATGTCCATACAGTGGTAGATGTGGTAGAAGAATTGGGAATCGTAGATAAGGTGGCCAGTTTTAAACCTTTAGTAGTTATTAAAGGATAAAGTAGAAATAAAACTTTAACAAATAAAAATATTAGATATTGCTAATTTTTAGGGAGAGAACTTATTTTAGTTCTTTAATAAATGAGGGAGGTGGTAGACTGGTTGTTAGAACCTAAAAAGAAGCGTCCCTCGCAAAATATATAATTATGAAGCGGTATTTTTGGATACTTGTTGGGTTAATTATCGGAGTGGGTATAGTCAAGTTATTGAGTTTTAGTACTGTACATAAAAAGACCGGCGCCGCATTTATAGATTCTACTCAATATAAAGTAAATAGTGTGAAGGTGCCTGCCCAATTAAATTTTGCAGGAGAGGCAATGCCTTTGCAGCAACCCGAGGTGTATCGGGGGTTAGATCAAGAACTGTTGGTCAATACTTATTGGCATTCTCGAACTTTCCTTCATATAAAACGAGCTCGACGTTGGTTCCCCGTTATAGAAAAAATTTTAAAAGAAGAAGGAGTTCCCGAAGATTTTAAATATATGGCAGTAGCGGAAAGCGGCTTAAATAATGCCGCTGTATCTCCCGATGGTGCCAAAGGAATGTGGCAATTGAGAAAAGGTACTGCCCAAGGTTTGGGATTAACGATTAATGAGCAAGTTGATGAACGTCTTCATGTAGAAAAAGCTACGCGTGCAGCTTGTAAATACTTAAAAAAATCTTATGAAAAATTAGGCAGCTGGACCTTAGCAGCGGCTGCTTATAATGCTGGAAAACAAGCGATCAAAGAAGAAGTCGAACAACAACAAGCTGATAGTTATTATGATCTTTTTTTAAATACAGAAACCGGCCGCTTTATTTATCGTATAGCTGCTATTAAATTGATATTGCGAAACCCTCACCGTTTTGGTTTTGATATTACTGATTTTCAACATTATGCCCCTTATGATTTTCGGGAGGTGGTAATTGATTCACCTATAACCAACTTGGCCGACTTTGCTCAAAGCCATCAAACAACTTATAAAAAGTTGAAGATGTTAAATCCCTGGCTATTAAAACCCTCACTTCAGGTGGCTCAAAACGATACATTTGTCCTTAAAATGCCTGTGACGGAGGATTAAGTGCCCGTCTATGAACAATCAACCTCTTTGCGATATAATTTTACCGTGCTATAATCCGGCTAAAGGTTGGAGAAAGCGATTAATACAGGCTGTAAAAGATTTGCAACACTATATACCTCCTTCAAAACTTCAAATATATTTAGTTGATGATGGATCAACACAACACATTTCAAAGCAGGATGTTGCGGTGTTAAAAGATAGTTTAAAATATTTTAAATATATTAGTTATAATCAAAATAGAGGTAAGGGGTTTGCTGTACGACAGGGGGTCCAGCGGAGCAAGGGAGAGATTTGTATTTATACCGATATAGATTTTCCCTATAAAACAGAGAGTATTTTTCGGTTATACCAGGCCTTAAAAAAGGAGAAAGCTGATGTTGTAGTGGGAGTCCGCGATCAAACTTATTATCAGCATATTCCTCGGCACCGGGTGTACATCTCAAAGGTTTTTAAAAAGATGATAAAATATTTTTTGAACCTACAAATTTCTGATACACAAGGAGGGTTAAAAGGATTTAATAAAAAAGGACGGGAGATTTTTCTACAAACTACCATCGATCGTTATTTATTTGATCTGGAATTTCTTTATTTAGTCAGTCGGGCCGACCGAACCACGCTGGGGACGACGACAGTACAGCTTAACCCGGATGTGCATTTGTCCAATATGCAATGGTCTGTATTATTGACCGAAAGTTGGAATTTTTTGAAAATACTACTCGGTAATAAGCGCTGAAAGTATGCTATCACGTCACCGGAAGTTTATGTTATTGGTAGTAGTGGGGACGCTTGCCATAATAGCAATTAGCTTTCCCGATTTATTGTTCTCGCCCCACGAGGTGTTGATACAGGTCTATGGCGATGGGGGTAAAAACTATTTTACACCGGCCTTTTATACTCAATATGATCAAGGTTGGTGGTTTACCGGCATGAATTACCCCTATGGGGAGCATGTTGTATTTACAGATAATCAGCCCGTATTATCAGGGTTGGTCAATTTGGTCGATGAATATATTTATCCGGTAGCGCCATACACATTTGGGATCATCAATGGCAGCATGCTGGTTTCGTTATTGATAGCTTCACTCTTTTTGTATATGATTGCACGAAAAATGTTGCTGCCCCCCTGGTATGCTGCTATAATAGCGCTCATCATAACGTTTCTCGCCCCACAATTGCTCCGGATGCGCGGACATTACAGCTTGGCTTATGTCTGCTATATCCCGCTGGTATGGTATGGAATTATCCGTTTCTTTGAATCCCATTCGAATACTTGGGGGTGGAGCATTTATTTAATGGGGATACTACTATTTTTCAGTTTCTTGCATGTCTATTACCTGATGATAGGGGCTACCTTTATCATTACTTTTCTTTTCGTTCATTTAATTCAATATAAGAATGAAATAGCCCAAAATTGGAGCTATTATGGAAAAGGGGGAGGCATTCTGTTAGTATCGATCGGTATCTTTTATGGCCTTTTACAATACACTGATCCTTATGTTGACCGTCCGGCTCACCCGGTTGGTTTTTTATACTTTACGGCCATATTTGAAACCGTGTTTTTACCGGTAAAAGGTCCTTTCCTTAAAGTGTGGAATTGGTTTATTGATGTTAGAAGCGCAACACATGAAGGATTCGCTTATGTGGGTTTTGTAGGATTATTGGCATGGATAGGGGCGTTTTTTAAAGCGGTACATTATATTTATCATCAACAATGGTATAAAGTTATACGGCCTGTGCTACCGGCTTCTTTGCCTACCGCTTTTTGGGCTGCCCTCATTATCTTGGCATTTGCAATGGGCTATCCTTTTAAACTAAATTTGGAGTTTTTATTGGATGAGTTGGGACTGATTCAACAATTTCGCTCACCGGGCCGGTTTGCGTGGGTGTTCTATTATGTGTTTACCCTGTTTACAGCTTGTTATTTCTATTACATTTATCGGTTGCTCTGGATGAAAAGATTAAAAAGTTTTGCGTTCTCTATGATAGCTCTGGTCTTGTTTTCCTGGGGCCTGTCGGCGGCGGTTCATGTGAATATCAATAGAAAGTTTATCGAAAAACAAGCTATTTCAAGTGCTGCGTGGACGGGGGATCGCCCTCGTACTGATTATAATCAATTTCTGCAAAAAAAAGGCTATAAACCGGCCGATTTTCAAGCTATTCTGCCCCTTCCCCTCTATAATCTTGGGGCGGAAATCTATACCTTGAAAGGGAACGGTAAATCGAAATTTGAAAGTATGCGCGCTGCTTATCAGCTCGGCTTACCTATTTTAGCCAATGGTCTATCGCGCTCCTCGTTGTCCCGATCACTGAATATATCGCAGCTGTTGAGTGGTCCGCTGGTTCAAAAAAATATCCTGTCTGATCTTCCTTCTCATGCGCCCTTCTTGCTCATTGCTGATCCCTCCTCCAATAAACCGTATGAAACATTCATTAAAAAGCGTTCCCAGCGAATTGGTGAGTGGAATAACTGCACTGTTTACCAAACCCCTTTATCGGTATTTGCTCCGCGCTTTGATGCTGTTAATTATAAGCGGCAAAAGTATATGAATGGACGGTCGGCTTCCGATCCTATAATAAGGAACGGCACGGGCGATCAAGTACTAATACAAAATTACGAACAGGATTCGACTCTCAAACCTGTGTGGGGAAAGGGGATAAAGCAAGCCACTTCCGATACGACGTTAATAATGAATAAAAAATGGTCAGCGGCAGCGGACACCTACGTGGTTTCCATTTGGGTAGCATTAAAGGCCGATTATGATAAATTCCCGCGATTTCATGTGAAAATATCAGATGAGAATAAGAAGAGTGTTCGACATAAGGTAAGTTCTCCCAAAAATAAAACCATTATTTATGACAATTGGGTAAAAATGCGTCATCGCTTTATTTTAAACAGTGAGCGACGACATTTAAAGGTTTGGATGCAAGGAGGAAAGTATATAATGGATAGTTTTTTGTTGCGCCCTGCTGACAGTAAAGTGTACTATGCGTTAGACCAGGAAAATTATTTTATGATGAATAACTTTAGAATTCCCAAATTTTCACCGGCAACACAGTTTGAATGAATAAGCTTTCTGATCAACAGTTTTTGTTTATTATCGGCCGGGGGCGTTCCGGCACAGATTTGTTTAAATCTATTCTCAATGCCCATCCTGATATCTATATCGCCCCGGAAGGAATGTTTATTCTGTATTTATACCGCAAGTATGGATCCATTACGAAGTGGTCCCCTTCTCTCATTGAAAATTTTTATAACGATCTTTGGAAGGAAGAACGTTTGGAAGAGTGGTGGGATTTATCGCCCCGCCGATTATTACGGGCATTACAAAAGCTAGGTCCCGATACCTCTTTTGAGCAATTGTGTACAAAAGTATATCGACAGCAAGCTGCTGTCCATGGGAAGGGGGAAGTAAATTGTTTAGGGGATAAGAATCCTTCTTATACTTTGTTTATTGATCAATTAGCCCGGATCTTTCCAACGGCTAAATTTATATTTTTAGTCCGAGATTATCGAGATAATATTTTGTCTTTTCAAAAAAGAGATTTTGACTTGTCTAATACGGCCGCCTTGGCAGAACGGTGGGTAGCCTATAATAAAGTTATTTTATCATATTACAACAAATGGCCTGAACGTTCCTTTTTATTGACTTATGAAGCCTTGTTACAGCAGTCAGCGAAGAAAATGGAAGAGGTGTGTCAATTTTTAAACGTGACATATCGACCGGCGATGTTAGAGTTTTATAAAGATCAAGCGGAGGTGAAGCGCTGGCAGCAAAATTTGAAAAACCCCATTGATCCCGGGCAGGCTTACAAATGGAAAAAAAATATGGATTCTACACAGCAAGCAATCGCTGAATCGATCTGTGGTAAATTGGGGGAAGTTTTCGGGTATGAGCGACAAAATACATCTCTCAGTAGGGGGCAGCAGATCAAAATTATGCCGGCACGAGGACAGGGACGGCTGGCCAATATATTAGAACGCCTTTTCTTTTGGCTTCCCTTACCATTAAAGAGTTTTATCCTTCATTTATATCGCCGGAAAACGAAGTCGTTAGATAAAGTCGGTTAGAATTTTGGGAGCTTCCTTCAGAAATCGTATTTTTGAAATTCAAAATTGCGGAGTGATACCGACTTCCTTTTTTTAAGGAACTCCGCTCTTCATATTATTATAGTGGTGCGGTAGCTCAGTCGGTAGAGCAACGGACTGAAAATCCGTGTGTCGGCGGTTCGATTCCGCCCCGCACCACTTTATTATCAACTGTTCTAACGCCCCTCTCATATTGTAAAAATTTATAAGTACACATCAATGTGGGCATATTGCCTAGGTAAACTTCCCATTTTTTGAACCGTGTGTAAATGAAATATTGTAGTTTTTAACAGGTCGAATGACTTGTCATTTGAGCAAATTCCGTAGACGTTTTATCCTTGAGT
>CAZIGO010000113.1:0-7762 GCA_964538595.1 uncultured Chitinophagales bacterium
GATTAATGGAACCGCCCCCGACTGGGGAAAAATTTTCAATACGTACTGACTGACCCAGTGAAGAGGATAATTGTTGTGTAATAGCTTCCCGTAATTTCTCATTCAACATACTCTCAATTTTTTGAAGTTACTTTACTAACAATAATGAAAAGGTATCGATAATAACTTTGTAAGCTGCATACCAATTATTAGGCTTGGCTATCTATGATCTTACCTTTACAAAGAATCTAAAGTTAACGAATTAAGTAAGAGTAAGGCATTCGCGCCTGTATACCCTGCATATGCATAAGTGATCGAATTTTCTGCAATCGAGGGGATTGTTCTCCGAAGTACCAACTCATAACATAAGACTGCATATCACCGGTCAGTTTATCCATAATCTCCTGAAATGGATCTTTCTGCTCCGGGTAATTTTCAATGGAATAGTCGTCGAGTTGGGCTTTATCTGCTGCCATAGCAATAGCGCGTTTTCTACCTCCCAAAACATCAACCAACCCTACCGCTTTAGCATCTTCCCCGGTCCATACTCTCCCTTGAGCAATGGTATGTACACTATCTTTAGATAATCCCCTACCCTTTGCTACCCGGCTAACAAATTGATCGTAGATCCTATCAATTTCGTCTTGCATCACTTTTTTCTCCTTATTAGATAAGGGACGACTGATTGTCATAAAATCGGAGTATGGGTTCGTCTTTACGCGATCAAAAGATATACCCAATTTTTTATTAAAAAAGGACTGGGCATTCGGCAGAAACCCGAATACACCGATAGAACCTGTAATGGTATTGGAATGTGCTACAATAGTATCTGCAGCACAAGAAATATAATACCCGCCTGAAGCAGCCACATCACTCATGGAAGCGATAACCGGCTTTTCTTGACGGGCTAATACAACTTGTCGCCAAATTACATCTGATGCTAAAGCACTTCCCCCCGGTGAATTGATACGAAGTACAATAGCTTTAATACTCGTATCTTTGCGCGCTTCCTTAATAGCGTCGGACATTCGTTCTTCGGTTATTATACCTTTCTCCGAAGAAGATCCCTGTTGGATGGCACCACTACCATAAACGATCGCAATTTTTTGTTGAGTATTCGTCTTTGTTTCTTCTACACTTTTACTGTAGTCTTCCAGATCAACAAAATTTACCTCTTGGTTATCCGCTATATTTAACTTTGAATGGACGTGTGCTAAAAATTCATCTTTGTAATAAAGTTCATCCACCAAATTATACTGTTTAGCGGCTGACGGGGTTCGAACAAGCAAGCTGTCCGCTATACTGTCCAATACTGTTGCCCCTATCGGTCGCTGGGCGGCGATACGTTCTTTCATATTATCAAACATAGTATTCAAAAAAACCTGTGTTTGATGTCGATTAGGTTCACTCATCTCATCCCGGTAGAGGGGTTCAATAGCCCCTTTATATTTTCCACTCTTAAAAATCTGTGGCTCTATTTTAAGACGCTTGAGCGTGTTCTTAAAGAACATCACTTCGGCACTCAATCCTTTGAAAAAGAGATAACCATTCGGGTGTAAATATATTTTATCAGCCACAGAAGCCAGGTGATAGGCATTCTGACTTAAGTCATTACCGTAAGCATAAACAAATTTGGTGGTATCTTGCCGAAATTTCTTTAACGCTTCCCGAATCTCCTGCGTGATGGTCATGCTCCCTTTATAATTATTTAAATCTAAATAGACGCCCTCTATCTTATCATCTTGACGAGCATGTTCCAAGGTTTGTAGTATGTCATTTAATCCCAGGTTTCGTTTAATCTGATATTTACCGTACTGAAATTTGTAGCGAGTACGTTCGGAGATAGGATAATCAAATTCCAATTGTAACACTGAATTATCGGAAATCGTTTTTTTCTGCGCTGTTCGCAACCCTTCTTTAAATTCTTTTTTAAGAGTTGATATAGTAGTAAAAACAAAGATCAACCCAACGGTAATTACCAATACCATTGAAATAAAGAAACCAATAGCAGAGGCAAAGGTATATTTAATAAATTGTCGCATAGTATAATTTGTTTTAAAAGAGAGCGATAAAATTACAAGATTTTTGACAGAATTATTACTTTTGTGTTTCTTGTTCTGCCAAATAGAAGTATTAATAGTTGCATGAACTTACAAAACCAAATTCCTACTCAGACAGTATATTTAGGAATAGGGACAAACCTGGGAGCGCGAGAACGAAATCTATTATTGGCATTACATCTGATCGAAGCTCAAATTGGTGTGGTCAGTAAACTTTCCTCGATCTACAAAACGGAACCCTGGGGGTATAAAGAACAGCCTTATTTTTTAAATCAATGTATCCGCGTTGAAACGCCATTATCTCCTCACGCCCTCCTTCAACACATTCATCTTATTGAAGATACTATTGGCCGAAAGCGCTCAAGTAAATGGGGCGAACGATCTATCGATATTGACATTTTATTTTATGGCAAACAAGTGATAGATCACAAAGATATCAAAATTCCTCATCCCTATATTCATCTTCGCAAGTTCGTGTTATATCCGCTCGTGGAAATAGCTCCTGCTTTTGAGCACCCGGTATTCCTCCGCTCCATACAGCAACTGTTCGAGATATGTCCCGATCAAGCGAAAGCTGAAATTGCGATCCGCCAGCATTATGAATTACCGATATATCGCAATTGAGGGTAATATTGGGGCGGGCAAAACAGCATTGAGCAAGCGTTTAGCCCATACCTATTCTGGGGACCTATTACTTGAATCTTTTGCCAATAATTCTTTTTTACCAAAATTCTACGAAAACCCGAATCGCTATGCGTTTCCCCTTGAAACTAGCTTTCTAACTGATCGCTATCAACAAATTACCGCTAAAACTCAGAAGCCCAACCTTTTTAAAAACTTAGTTATTGCCGACTATTCCTTCGATCGTTCATTGATCTTTGCCAGTGTCAATTTGCCCAAGGAAGAATATCAGTTATTTTATAAAATCTTCAAAGCTTTACAGCCCAATCTTCCCCAACCGGACCTGCTCATTTTTTTATATGCCTCCACCCATCGATTGTTAAAAAATATAGAACAACGGGGACGTTCCTATGAAAAGAATATCTCTACCGATTACCTTAACCAACTTACCGATCGATACTTTACCTTTTTAGAACACAAAAAGACCTCCCTTCCTATTCTTCTATTAGATATAACAAATGCAGATTTTACCGAGAATGAAGAACAATATGAGCACATCTGTCAATTACTGAACAAAGGCTACCCACCGGGAATCCATCGCACTACAATATCATAAACTATTTTAACACTATCGAAGAATAAGTAACGGTACCGGCCGGTGTTTCAATTTTTCTGCTCACAGTATACGTTTGCAGAGCACTAACTTTTATCCAATAGGAATCTTCATCAAGATGCTCAAATACAGCCTGTCCACTCGTATCCGTTTGGCAAATACGAACTTCATTATAATCATTTTCCAAATGCTGTTTATATCTATACAAAGTTACCGAAGCTCCTTGCATCAAACTGTCTTTTATTTGTATGGTATCGTAGCGATGCCTAACTTTTACTTTCAACTCCCGTAAAATTGTTTCATCTCCATTTGTGGTATTGGTCTCGGCAGGAGGTTCCTTTTGACAGCCTATACTACTCCCTATAATGATAACGAACAATCCAAAATTCCAGATTAATCTCGATGAAATCATCATCCTAATCACAAAATAGTAAACTTATTCAAGAGTAGCAATTTCCCAACAGAAGCCTTCGGGATCTTCAAAGCGAAAACCATAATAAGAGATCCCACTTTCTTCTTTTACCTGGGGGGCCGATAAGCAAGGAACTGCTAAGTTTTTAACAAGTTCATACAATTGCTGCACCTCAATGCGCCGTTTCACATGGAGGGCCATATGGTCCAAACTTCCTTCTTGTTCAAAGGAGGTAGCAGATTGATACTTTAAGACAATTTGTTGATAACCGTTACTATAGCATTTAACAGGAGTGGGCTGTTCTACTCGATACGCCACTTCAAACGACATCATAAACAATATCTGATCATAAAAATCTTCGCAAGCCGAAAAATCGCTCACTTTTATGACAATATGCCCGAGCTGAGCCATTTATGAGGTTTTAACCCGCAACTCTTCCTTCAGAAATTGTCCAGTATAACTATCTTTATTCTCGATTAACGCCTCCGGTGATCCCGTAGCGATCACTTTTCCTCCATTGCGCCCCCCTTCTGGGCCAAGATCGATTATATGGTCAGCTTGTTTGATCACATCCATATTGTGTTCGATAATAATTACCGTATTCCCTTTATCTACCAACTCACTCAACACATTCATCAAAACCCTGATATCATCAAAATGTAAGCCGGTAGTAGGTTCATCAAGAATATATACGGTATTGCCGGTAGCTTTTTTGGCCAATTCAGAGGATAACTTGACTCGCTGCGCTTCTCCGCCTGACAAGGTAGTAGACGGTTGCCCTAAACGAATATATCCCAACCCGACATCTTGCAACGTTTTCATTTTACGATAAATATTAGGGATACTTTCAAAAAATTCCACTGCTTCATCTACCGTCATATCTAATACATCACTGATCGACTTCCCTTTGTAACGGATTTCCAACGTTTCCCGGTCATAACGTTTACCAAAACATTCCTTACACGGGACACTCACATCGGGTAAGAAACGCATTTCAATTACTTTTACGCCATTCCCCTTACACTCGTTACACCGCCCTTCTTTAACATTAAAAGAAAACCGACCGGGTTTATATCCTCGTATTTCCGATTCAGGCAAGCGGGCAAATAAGTCGCGTATATGGTCGAAAACACCAATATAAGTGGCCGGCGTGGAACGGGGGGTTCGCCCGATGGGAGATTGATCTATTTCAATCACTTTATCAATATTTTCCAGACCTTCTATACCATCATAATCAAGCGGGGTTTGGACAGACCGCGTATAAAAATGTTTATGCAAGACCGGGTAAAGTGTTTCATTGACTAAAGAGGATTTACCACTTCCCGAGACACCTGTCACACACATAAGGGTACCGAGCGGAAATTCTACCTCCACATTCTTAAGATTATGCCCACGGGCGCCATATAACTTCAACGATTTGTCATTCCCTTCCCGTCGTTGTTTGGGAAGAGGAACTTGCTTTTCACCTCGTAAATACTCGGCCGTGAGGGTGCCTTGTTTCATAAAATCGTCGGCGGGTCCTTCTCCTACTACCCGTCCTCCTTCCACACCAGCGCCTGGTCCAAGGTCAAGAATATAGTCAGCAGCATCCATTAAACTGCGATCATGTTCCACCACAAAAACGGTATTCCCCAGTTCAACTAATTTACGAAGAGCCCGAATCAGGCGTTGATTGTCACGTTGATGGAGCCCCACTGTCGGTTCATCTAAAATGTATAATACACCGCTTAAGCGAGAGCCAATTTGGGTCGCCAGCCGTATTCGCTGGGACTCACCACCGGAAAGGGATTTAGCCGGCAATGTCAAGGATAAATAATCCAACCCAACTTCCATCAGAAATCGTAACCGGTCACGTATCTCTTTAAGGACATCTTCTGCAATTTTACGCTGCTTTTCCGACAAACGCTCTTCTATATCTTGCAACCAATCTAACAACTCCGCTAACTCCATTTCCGCTAATTCAGCGATGTTTTTACCATCGATTTTAAAATGCAGCGATTCTTTTTTAAGTCGTCCCCCCCCACACTCCGGGCAGTCCACTACTTTCATAAAACGCCTGGCCCACCGTCTTATTTTTTTAGAAGAACTGGAGGATTCATGTCGCTCTATCATGTTGTATATACCCTCAAAGGTAACATCATGATACACACCATAATCCGACCCATAATCGATATACACTTCAATCCCCTCTTTAGCGGTACCATTTAAAATAATATCCATAGCCTCCTCCGGAATATCTTTGACGGGGGTTTCCAGATCGAAATCAAATTTTTTCGTCAGTGCTTTGATTTGCCGGAACGTCATGTTATTCTCTTTCCTGCCTAACGGGGCAATCCCACCATCAGCAATGCTCACTTCATCATCGGGAATAACGGCGTCTTTATCCACTTCATAGACTGTTCCTAATCCATCACAATTAGGGCAAGCTCCATAGGGAGAATTAAATGAAAAACTATTGGGCGCGGGCTCATCATAAGAAATACCAGAGGTCGGGCACATCAGTCGTTTACTAAAATGATGCATCTCCGCACTTTCAAATTCTTTAATGGTAATGGAATCATTACCAATATCCAACGCTAATTCAAGCGATTCGGTCAGACGTTGACGAGCTTCTGATTTTGCGATCACTTTATCCACGACCACTTCAATATCATGGATCTTATACCGGTCGAGTTTCATATCCGGCTCTAACTCCACCATTTCTCCATCGATATAGGCTTTCAGAAAACCCTGTTTTCGTATCTTCTCGAACAGTTCCCGGTAATGCCCCTTTCTTCCTTTGACCACCGGGGCCAGCAATACTAACTTTTTGCCATCGAACTTTTCCAATATGTGGTTCAATATCTGCTCCTGAGAATATTGGACCATCTTCTCGCCTGTTTTATAGGAATAGGCTTCAGCCACACGTGCATACAACAACCGCATAAAATCATATACCTCCGTTACGGTACCGACGGTAGAACGAGGATTTTTACTCACCGTTTTTTGTTCTATGGAAATGACCGGACTAAGCCCCATAATTTTATCCACATCGGGCCGTTCCAAATCTCCTATAAATTGGCGAGCATAGGCTGAAAAACTTTCTAAATACCGTCGCTGTCCTTCTGCATATATTGTATCAAAAGCTAGCGAGGATTTGCCACTTCCACTCACCCCTGTGATGACCACTAGTTGATCCCGGGGGATGGTAACATCAATGTTTTTTAAGTTATGGACCCGAGCTCCCAGCACTTCGAGGCTTGTCTCATGTAAAGTATCGGTAGCGTTATTTGTATTCATAAATATTGTACGGTTACCCTATTAAACGTGAATGTGCAGAAAATTGACAAAGTTAGGTATTTCGTCACTTTATTAATAATCCTACCTCCCCTGTTCTTTCGATGTTACTGAAAGAGAAGTAAATATGATCCGATGTATTAATCTATTTAAATCAGAGAAACCAATTGATACCGGCCCGGAATCCAAAATTTTGCACTTGTAACAAATAATAATCTCCTTGAACTTCCACTGCCCAGTTTTCATCCAACATAAAATCATAACCGGCTCCTAACATAACATCACTTCCACTGCGGAATAATCCGTTAAAACGGCCTCTCACCCGTAAAAAGGCATTCCCTACAATATAATATCGCAAATGGGTAGTCCAAAATGTATTTGTTCCGCCCCCCGCATAAGCTTCTACCTCACCACCGGCGCCAAACGTTAAGCTTTTCACGGGAAAGTAGTGAAGATCTAAGGCTACAGCAAATCGGTTAAAAGGTTTAAATGGATTTTGATTGTCCAATCGATAGAGATCAGAACTTACATCAATCAAAAAATTTCCTTCATCAGTTTGAGCTTTTAAAGTAGTAGTAGAAAAAATCAAACCCACCGTTAATAACAAAGCCGATAGACGCAACGAATATAAATACCTCATAATGCAAATTTTTAGTGAACATGATACAGCGATAGCAAAAAAATTATTGTGAAGTAGTTTTTTTCAACCGGACCTCAGAAAGATCCAATAAGTTCATGGCATTTACTTTTAAGCCTTTGACATTTTTTTGAATAAAACGAACAGTTTCATCATAATAGAGG
>CAZIGO010000114.1:0-7755 GCA_964538595.1 uncultured Chitinophagales bacterium
TTGGTTGGTCGCGGCTAGTATAATGCCGCCCGATTCAGTACTGAAACCATCCATTTCGTCGAGCAGCTGATTGAGCGTATTTTCTCGTTCATCGTTACCGCCTTGGATCATGCTTTGACCTCGCCGCTTTCCAATAGCGTCAATCTCATCGATAAATATAATACAAGGAGCTTTATCACGAGCTTTTTTAAATAAATCTCTTACCCGGGAGGCGCCCACACCTACAAACATTTCCACAAAGTCAGAACCCGACATGCTGAAAAAGGGCACTTCGGCTTCGCCGGCCGTAGCTTTAGCTAATAGTGTTTTACCGGTACCGGGCGGCCCGACCAATAAAATTCCCTTCGGTATTTTACCCCCTAAGGAGGTATAACGTTTCGGATGCTTAAGGAAGTCGACAACTTCTTCTACCTCAGCTTTCGCCTCTTCTAACCCGGCGACATCTTTAAAGTTGACATCGACTTTGTCGTCTTTGTCGACCAATTTTGCTTTCGACTTGCCAATATTGAATATCTGGCTACCGGCACCTCCCATGCCGCCCCCGCTGACTTTGCGCATAATAAAAATCCAGATTCCTACTAATATGACTATAGTAATTACCCAACCTAATATCTCAAATCCCCAGTTTTTGCGTGTTTCGTAGTGAACACTTAGTCGTTCATCAGGGCTGAAATTAGCTTGAGCTTTATCCAGGTTTTCTTCAAATACGTCGACTGAACCGATAGTAAAAAAGTAGTGCGGACCGTCATTATGAAAACCAAGGTACGTTTTGGCTACTTCCTTGTAACGTTCTTTCTTCAGGGCGTCTTCCTTAATGTGCACCTCCACTCGCTCTTTATTGACCACTATCAATTTCTCTACATCGTGGGTTTTGAGGATGTCCTGTTTAAATTTCTGCCACGTAATTTCTTTGGTGCTGGAGCTGAAACTAAACAACTGTATGCCTAATAGCACTACTATAACGATTACATATATCCAGTAGAAGTTAAATTTCGGCTTCTTACTGCCCTTCTTATCATTTTTTTTGTTTTTGTTAAACCGCTGGTTAAACATGAATTTTTTACCTCATTTAAGATGAAAATAAAATAGCCGGCTCCTTATGGGAAGGGTAGACGGTAGTATAACACAAAGAAAGCTACAAAAATTTACTTCTTATGCATTTTGATATTCTTTCACTTTGGCATCATGCCATAACCCCTCTAAATTATAAAAATGCCTTTTATCCTCTTTGAAAATATGAACCACTACATCGACATAGTCGATGAGTACCCACTCCTTATTTTCATACCCTTCTGTATGCCATGGCTTTTCCGATAATTTTTCTTCTGTTTGATCTATTATTTCTTGAGTGATGGCTTTGATTTGAAGAGGGGAAGTACCGTGTGTGATAATAAAATAATCACAAACCGCTTCATTAATTTCCTGTAAATCCATTACCACCACCTCTTCGCCCTGCTTATCAAAAATAGCTTGAACGATAACGTCAATTAACTTATTGCTGATGAGTACTCCTATTTTTGATTTTTGTAACTTTGTCGGTATACAAATTTAAATAAAAGATTTGGATTTTAAGAACGACTATTCTAAATTTCAAATCCGGCCCGACACCTTCTTTATCGGTCAAAATGTTATTTGGCGCAAAAAGGTAGACTCTACCAATAAAGTTGCTCAGCGACTGCTACAACAACAGGAGTTAAAGGAAGGGACAACAGTTATAGCATATAATCAATATGCGGGTAAAGGCAGGTATTCTCGGAGTTGGGAGAGTGCCCCTGGATTGAATATAACCCTTAGCATAATATTATATCCTGGTTTTTTAAATCCGCAACATCAGTTTTATCTGACGGCTACCTTGGCCTTGGGACTGATAAGTTTTGCCCGCCGAATAGTTATCCCTTATCAACCTTTTAGGGCTAACCGATTTGCCATAAAATGGCCTAACGATATTTATTATAAAGACAAAAAACTGGCTGGCATATTAACAGAGGCTGATGTAAGCCCCCAACTTATTAAGTCGGCTGTTACCGGTATTGGTGTCAATATTAATCAGTTTACTTTTCCCGCCCACTTGCCCTCAGTGACCTCGTTGGGAATGATTACGGGTACTGCTTTGCCGTTAAAACATTGCTTTGAGGTTTTGTTAGAAGCAGTAGAGGAATGGTATCTTACCTTACGGGAGGAGCAGTATTCTCATATCAAGCAAGCGTATGAAAAAAATATGCTGGGATTTCGGCAAACAAATTCGCTATTATTTAAACAGGAGGAGGAACAGAAGGAACGAAAAGGTTACATTTGTGGTGTTACGGAGGAAGGGAAGCTGCGCATTGAAGTTGATGGCCAGGAAATGCTGTGTATGCCTGGTGAGGTGGAATTTTTGGAATAAGATTACCTGTCGGTAATACCCGTCAGTTCTTTACTTTTTTTCCACAGTTGTCGGGCGAGCTCCTTATCATATGTGGCCTTGGCCGTCTTTTTTTCTCTTTTGTTGCGGTAATAGCGACCCGTCACTTCTTGGAGTTCAGGGTGGGTGGCTACATATATAGGCGTTTCGGCCCCCTTTTTAATGCCTTTTATGAAATAGCGGTAAATGCGCCAAAAGAGCCAATATAAACCGCGACTATGTTTGCTGGCAAAATCAGTGCTCACCGGACCTGGGTTGGCCGCATGAACTACAACCTCCTCCTTGGGCAAACGTCGGGCTAATTCATAGGTAAACAACAGGCCGGCTAACTTGGAACGGCCATAAGCGCGTATTCCGTTGTAACCATTTTCTAGTGTTAGGTCATCAAAATTTATTTTCCCCATGCGATGCATCCCCGACGATATATTAACGATACGGGCTGGGGCGGAGGACTTTAAGAGGTCTAATAGTTTATAAGTCAGTAAGAAATGAGCGAGGTAATTGACTTGGAAGACCTTTTCATGCCCATCTGATGTAATATCTCGCGAAGATGAAAAAATACCGGCATTGTTGACCAGTAAATGTAAATCGGAAAACTCTTGTTGCACCCATTGGGCCAGTTGATGCACTGCTTTTAACTCAGCGAAATCGGCAGTAGCGGTATAGATATTGGTATTTCCCGTTTCTTCCTGGAGGGTTTGTTGAACGTGGGTTAGTTTCTCCGGGTTACGGCCTGTCAGGATCAGTTGAGCTTGTCGTTGGGCAAAATCGTAAGCCATATATTTACCTATACCCGAAGTAGCCCCACTTACTAAACACGTTTTATTTTCAACTGACATAGAATGATATGGTAGGAAAATGAGGATATTTCAAGCGAATGCTGCATTGATTTATCGAAAAGGATCCAATATCGACTGCTTTTCTTTTTGACGAGGAGGTCGTGCTGGGGGTTTTATGGATTGTATCTTTATTTCTTCAATGAGAGCATCTTTGGCTTTATCAGTGTTCCCTGGGTAGACATGAATATAATTCCCTTGTCCTTCTTGAGCGAGCTCTTTCATGAGTTTTATTGCTTTTTTTCCACGCTGCCCTCCTTCCTCTCCAAACCCTACAACGGATAGATAGATCTCTTTGTCTTCAGCTTTGTTTTCTACCATCTTGTAGAGATCTTTGTCTTTGGGGTTACTATCCGTAAACAAACCATCAGTAGCAATAATGATTTGGTTATTGCCTTTTTTGATGTAATTCTTTTCGGCAATTTCGTAAGCTTTTTCCAGTCCATCTAACCCGTAAGTTACTCCTATAACGGAAAGAGAGTCAATAACTTTATGAATCGTATCTTGTTGGTCGGCAGAAACTGAACGAAGATCTACGTAAGGGACACCCGAGTATTTTACAATAGCTACCCGGTCCACGGGGCGGAGTAAAGGAACGAGGCGTTTCATGGATTTTTTAAGCAGGGGCAATCGATAGGGTTCATCCATGGAGATAGATACATCTAGTAAAAACACGATGTTATTGGGGACATATTTTTTAGGATTGAGCTTGCCTCCAACCGTGTCGGGAAGTTGAACGATGCGTTGTGAATCACTGATACTGGGAGTGGAAGGTGGAGTTGAAGGCGTGTCAGGGGAAGAAGTAGTGGGGGGAGGAGAGGTAGGAGAAGAATTTTTTTCCTTTGGGGTGAGAGCAATGGTGACTGGGGCAGCATGACGTTTTAAGTATTTTTTTAAAGCATTGGGTTTATAATTGGGGGCATTAGCGCGTAAGGTATATCGACCGGGGGGTATTTGGGCGGAAGTTTTTCCTTGTCGATCGGTAGTTTTGCGTGCTTTTTCTTTACGTCTTTTTACAAAGGTCACCTGAGCTTGGGGCAAAGCTTGCTTGGTTTTACGATCAATGACTTTTACCCGCTGAGAATAGAGTGACTTTTGGCGTCCACGCTGACGGCTACTGGTATTGTTTCTGAAACGAGGACATTGCATTTTGGCATGGGGAGAGAACGAAAGAATCTCGCCTTTGACCGTCAAGGTAACCGGCTCCGAACTGCCGGTATGAGAGAATTGGATTTTTTGGCGAAATCGCCCCTTTCGCTTAGTATAAAATTGAACACGTATAACTCCGCTCTGCCCGGGGCGTATAGAGTGGGGTGGCAGGGTAAGTTTTACTTTTTTGGGAGGTTGAGTGGGCAGAAAGCGGATAGCATTTTCACCGGTATTAGTGAAATGAAATTTGGCTACTGGATTCGCCCAGTTTTCTACCGCACCAAAGTTATGAGTGGTCTTTTCTAATTCTAAGCCGCCGGGTTGTCCGTGTAATGTGAGGGAGCAGAAAAATAAAATAAGAAAGAAAGGAGTAGTAACTCCACTTTTCCTAATAGAGGAAGCATTGGGGAGTACAAAAGAGGGTATAGTGAAGTTAATGTAAAAGATGCGTTTTGGATTTATCATTCCAGCCAGCTTTAGAAGCATAGTCTACATAATAAATAATTAAATCAGCTTGCGACTCATAATCAACAAAATAAATGGTTTTCTCGGCTTGCGATTCATAATCAGTGAAATACCATAGCCCATCTTCATCTGCCTTGGAAGCATAATCTACTTTGTGCACATTTAAATCAGCTTGTGAAGAATAGTCAGCAACATATACGCTCAAATCCGCTTTTGACTCATAATCTACTGTATTTACCGTTTGCGCATAAATATGAATGGAGAAAAAAGTGAAGAGATTGATTAATAAGAGAAGAAAAGCGGTTCTTTTCATAAAGATTAGTATTCTTGTGGAAATACAACCTCTATTACTTAATGTACAACAATTTAATTAAAATCTTAAAAATTTGATCCGGCGGATAATATAGCGGTCAATTCCTGCTAAAACTTACGTATTTTCATTGGAATCGTTATCAGGGGAGTAGTCCACTTTTTCGTTCATCAGATCAAAAAAGCAATGACGGCATAAAGGTTCGTAACTATCTTTCTCTCCTAGAACAAATAGCTCATCCTGATTAGTTTTGCGGAAAGAGTGATTGGCCAACTCACCACAATTCATACATATGGCATGGACTTTAGTAACAGATTCGGCCGTGGCGAGTAGGAGCGGCATCGGGCCGAAGGGTTTCCCTCGGTAATCCATATCCAGCCCCGCTACAATGACCCGGACTCCATGGTTGGCGAGTTGATTACATACAGCCACCAGTTTATTACTAAAAAATTGTCCTTCGTCAATCCCTACTACATCAACCCGGTTCGATTTTTCTAAAAGATCAGTGGCTTGGGATATAGGCGTCGTTTCCAGGGCTGATTTATCATGAGACACTACTTTCTTTTCATCATAGCGGGTATCCATTTGAGGCTTAAAGCATTGTACCCGTTGTTTGGCGATTGTGGCTCTATTGAGCCGACGGATCAGTTCTTCCGTTTTACCGGAGAACATGGAACCGGCAATAACTTCGATGAACCCTTTTTTGTTGTTTCGTTGTCGTTCTTCTGTGAACATGGGCGCAGTATTTAATCAGTATGACGATCTTCGGCTAAAAATGTGTAAGCTTCTTTGAGATCTTCGCCCCACTCCTTTTTATCTTTTCTACTCCATAGTCTCGGGAAAAAGATAATTTTTTGTTGGCGTGCAGGCAGGTATTCTTGCCAGTTGGTCCCCCCCGTAGCAGTTAACTCTTTTTTCTTTTTGTAAAGATAACGAACTGCAGCTTTATAGTGCACCAAGGGCCAGTTAACATTGGCATGGAAATCGAGCTGTCGGAGCGCTTCCTTTAACTCTTCAGTTTGTTCTTCAGCAGGTAATTGAAGATAACGGCGCCAAAGATTTTTTTCTTTATATTGCCGGATAAAAGATTTAAAAGAAGCATCGTATTTTTCTTCAAAATGAGTTAATGTGAGTGTTTTTTCCCCGGTAGCCAACTCTGTTGCCCCCTTTTTCCAGTAAAGGTGGGGATAGATTTTATCGAGGGAGGTAGAGGAATTCAGCGAAGGAGCGTTATCCTTATCTACCAAGTTGATAAGATCTGTCATACTGAACTCGATATAGCGGTATTGCGCTGATTGAAAACCACTGGCGGGCAATAAAGACATGCGGAATTTCCGGAACTGATCTTTTTCCATGCCTTCGATCATAATATCAAAAGAGCGGATCAACATCTCATAATATAGATTGATACGTTTTACTTGTTTTAGATAGAAGGCAGCTGTTAGCTCTTCTTGTTCGGCAATTTCCTCACAAGCTAATAAGATTAGTTTAAAATACAGCTCCGTGGTTTGATGATAGATAATAAAGACGTACTCGTCATTAAGGTCGGTCTCGGGTTTCTGGATATTCAGTAAAGTATCTAAATGAATGTAATCCCAGTATTTTAGATAATCAGCATGCAGTAACCCCTCTAAATACGATTCCAGGTCTTGTCCTGACGATTTATATTTTTCTTCTAGTTGCTTGAGTTTTTTTAAAATACGGTCGTCAAACTTCATAGGTGAGGGGGATTGATCACGGATTCGATGAATTTAATTTTCCTTTATCATAAATGATTTGGATGATGATAAAGATAAAAATAAAGTAGCTGATTACTAAAAAGGAATACCAAAGGTTCCATTGAGATAAATTAACGTATACCCAAATAGCTAAAAGAGTGGAAATAAAGCTTAGGCCGAAACAGGTATACATTACTCCTCGCTGGCTGAAACCAAAGTAAGCCATGGAATGGGTGATGTGATCTTTTCCCCCGATAAACGGGGATTGTCCACGGAGCAATCGTCTGACAATAACGGTGATAGTATCGATTAACGGGACAGTAAAAAACAGGAGAGGGAGGAGAAGCTGTCGGAGCTCAATGAATTGATCATAAGAGGTGCGGTAGGGCCAGAAAAATAATATGCTCAGGCTGGCCAGGATTAGACCAATGAATTGACTCCCCATATCTCCCATAAAGAGGCGGGAAGGAAAGATATTATAATACAAAAATCCTACTATCGCACCTACTATACCGATAATAATAAAGAGAAAAACGTTGGTATATTGACCTTGGAGTAATATAATGGCAAAAGTGCCTAATAATGTACAAATGCTGGTAGTTGCCAGGATACCATCCATATTATCTAGCATGTTAAGGGAATTCATTAACCCGATGACCCAGAAAGTGGTAAATATATAATTGAGTGTTTCGTAGGGCGTTATATAGATCACTAAATTGGCGGCAATGAGAATATTAGCACATAGGAATTGACCTAAAAATTTTAGGAAAGGATTGGTGCCATACATATCATCGACCAATCCCAACAAAAATCCAAAGGAAGCCGACAATATTATGCTTATTAAATTGTTGTTTAACTCGGTTTGTTGGGAGACCA
>CAZIGO010000115.1:0-7648 GCA_964538595.1 uncultured Chitinophagales bacterium
TTGGGGCTGATATGGTAGTACATTCTGCTACCAAATATTTGGGAGGGCATTCGGATGTAGTATTGGGAGGAGTGGTGTGTCAAGATAAGAATATTGCTGATGAGTTATATTTTATACAAAATAGTTGTGGAGCCGTACCGGGACCCCAGGACTGTTTTTTGGTACTGCGAGGTATAAAAACGTTGCATTTGCGCATGCAACAACACTGCCAGAATGCAAAAGAAGTGGCTGAGTTTTTACAAAATCATAATAAGGTAGAAAATGTATATTGGCCCGGCTTTAGCGATCACCCCAATCATGAAATCGCAAAAAAACAAATGCTTGACTTTGGAGGGATGGTGTCCTTTACTTTAAGTAGTGGAGAGTATAACGATGTAGAGGAATTGATGCAACATGTTCAACTCTTTGCCGTGGCAGAATCATTGGGTGGGGTAGAATCGTTGATCGGTCACCCGGCTTCTATGACCCACGCTGCTATACCTAAAGAAGAACGAGAGGCCAGCGGGGTGGTGGATACATTAGTTCGTTTAAGTGTAGGAGTAGAGCATTCCTCGGATTTGATAGCGGACTTAAAATATGCGCTCAACCAAATTTAGCTCGATAAAAAAGACCTAATGTTAACATCGTCGATTCCTACCTTTACTGCTGATAAATGGGGGTTGAAGAAATTATTGGATAAGAAGGTAGAGCAATATAATACTCCCTCTTTTATAGCTCGTGACCCGATCTGCATGCCGCATCGTTTTGATGTAAAGCAAGATATTGAGATCGTAGCTTTTTTTGCCGCTATTTTTGCATGGGGCCGACGCAAAACGGTGATCAATAAGTGTGAGCGACTTATAGAACTGATGGAGGGAACCCCCTATACCTTTGTCCGCTCTTTCAAAAAAAAGGACCTTGACCGTTTTAATGATTTCGCGCATCGCACTTTTCAGCCCACTGATGCGAAATATTTTATGCGCTTTTTGCAGCATTATTATCAACAGCATGAATCGCTTGAAACTGCCTTTTCCCAGTTTATATCACCCAACGATAACGATATAACCGCTGCTTTAATGAAGTTTCATGAATACTTTTTCTCCTTGAATAACATTCCTGAGCGCACGCGTAAGCATATTGCCACCCCCCGCAAAGGAGCTACCTGTAAACGGTTAAATATGTTTTTACGGTGGATGGTTCGCCGGGATAATAAGGGAGTGGACTTTGGTATTTGGAAAAGTATCCAACCGGCACAACTGATTTGTCCGATTGACGTACATGTCAACCGGGTAGCTCGCCGCTTAGGGTTGGTTAGCCGCAAGAGTACCGATTGGAAAGCAGCCCTTCAATTAACCCGGCATTTACGCGTCTTTGATCCTGTCGACCCGGTAAAATATGATTTTGCTTTATTTAGTTTAGATCAAGAAATCGTTAACTGATCAGTAATGAAGTAAAAATCAATTACCACCTCTATTTATATAGTTCCCTAATGAATGAGTAGCAAGCGGGCAATTTCCCTTATTTATATTATTTCTGTTTGATTTATTTTAAAAAGTACTAAGAAATATTAAAATATATAGGAGTTATAAATCAATTTATACTGGATAATTTATTTTGTTATTACAATAAAACTTATTAATTTATAAATAGCATAGAATAGATACACTTTAGTTAAAATATGTACCACCCACCACAGTTGTACTCTTATGGTACATTAGTACATATTGCTGCCCACAAATGGGTAGAGCATGCGGCAAAGTACCATAATAAAGAAAAGTCATCGGCCCCTCAGGACAGCTATCAACCTCCTGAACTAATAAAACATGGATCGATTAATACGGTTGTCGCTGACAGACCGACGGATCCCTGTAGTAATCCAATGCCGCCGCCTTGGTGTGAATAAAACAAGTTTTGTAAAATAGTCAGGTGTATATATAGCTCAAGTCTTTTTTTTCTTCTTTCGGGCAGCCGGAAATAGGACATTGTTTAGAATAAGGCGATAGCTGGGAGAATTTGTGTGTAGGTCAAGGTTAGTTTTAGGATCGCCTACCATATGTTTATAATCTTCCGGGTCGTGGCCACCATAAAATGCGAAGAAACCATTGCCGTGCTCGCCGTATATGTAACGAGCTTCATTAGCAGATTTATTTTCTCCCATAATGACGACAGAGGATTTGATTACCGGTTTTCGAAAAGCAGTGGTTTGACCCATAAAACCTTGGATTGTGCGGGTATGGCATTGAGTAAGCATAGTAGGTACCGGATCCCATTTGGCGGAAAACTCAAAAAGAGTAAAATAATCCATTGATTTAGGTATTTTCCCACGTGTATCGGTAGCATCGATATTGGAATATTCATACCGGTAAGGATTCATCACTAATTTAAAATCTTCAAAGGCCAGTGTTTTGGAGTAATCGAGTTTTTTTTGCGCATTGGGGTCAGGCGGGTCACCATCAAACATGCGGCGGCATATATCCGTGTTTTGAGCGGCTAATGCAATATCGTAGGTGTCGGTACCCGAGCACATAGAAAATAAAAACCCGCCACCGGCTACGTACTTTTTTATTTTTTTAGCAACCGCCAGTTTGAGTTGCGATACTTTATTGAACCCATGTTTTTTAGCCCTTTGACGCTGGCGCTGTACTTCTTCTTTATACCACTTATGATTGCGGTAATGGGCCCAAAATTTCCCAAATTGTCCTGTAAAATCTTCGTGGTGCAAGTGCAACCAGTCATACTTGGGAAGCTTGCCGGCTAATACAGCATCATCATAAACGACTTCGTAAGGTATCTCGGCATAAGTCAATACTAACATAACGGCATCGTCCCAAGGTTGATAATGTTGAGGAGCATAGATAGCTATCTTGGGCGCCTTTTCCAGTTTCATTAAATCCTGATTTCGCTCGGGATTATTAATGGATTGGAGAATGTTATTGTATTGTACATCGGCTACCACTTTATAGCTTACCCCCCGTATTTTACATTCTTTTTCAAAGGACTCGTTGTACTTAAATGCGAAACTTCCCCCATTATAATTTAGAAGCCAATCCACTTTTACTTTTTGTTGTAATACCCAATAAGCTATGCCATAGGCTTTAAGGTGATTTTTTTGGTTATCGTTCCCCATGGGTATAATGATACGGGAAGCATAGCTGCTGACTATGAGTAAAGTGAGAGCAAAAACAAGTGTTATTTGTTTCCAGCGCATATAGAAAATAGTTTTGAACTTACTCCTTTACAACGTTGTAAGTAAAGGGATAATTTCATCAAGAAAGTATTTTCTCTTTAATAAGGAAGTGAATTAGTGAAATCACATTCCTTTGTATTCCAGCCCATATGAAGTGGCAATATCGTGGGTAGGGGTAAAATGGAAATTACTTCCCGTTTTTGCTGTTTTACCAAGGGTTAAACCTTAGCCATTTCCATATTGCTAATGATTTCTTGACCAAATTCGGAGCATTTGAGTTTTTCAGCTCCTTCCATCATTCGGTGAAAATCGTAGGTAACGCGCTTATTAATAATAGATTTTTCTAAACCGTTATAAATTAATTGGGCCGCTTCGTACCATCCCAGATATTCAAACATTATAGCGCCAGAGAGAATCAGAGAACTGGGGTTAACTTTATCTTTACCGGCATATTTAGGAGCTGTACCATGCGTAGCTTCAAAAATTGCATTACCGGTTTCGTAATTGATGTTGGCCCCGGGAGCTATTCCTATACCTCCTACCATAGCAGCCATAGCATCAGATACATAATCTCCGTTAAGGTTCATTGTGGCAACTACTGAAAAGGCTTTAGGGCGCAGTAAAATCTGTTGGAGGAAAGCATCGGCAATAGCATCTTTTACAATAAGCTTACCGGCCTGACGGGCTTCTTCTTCAGCTTTGTTGGCTGCTTCTTTCCCTTTCTCTTCCACGATGCGGTCGTATTCGGCCCAAGTAAAAACTTTATCACCGAATTCTCGTTCGGCTAATTCAAAGCCCCACTTTTTGAACCCCCCTTCTGTGTACTTCATTATATTTCCTTTGTGGACGAGTGTAACAGAGGGTTTGTCCCATTCAAAAGCATAATTGATAGCGGCTCGTACCAAGCGCTCTGTTCCTTCTTTCGAGACGGGCTTAATACCAATAGAAGAACTTTCCGGGAATCGTATTTCAGTTACATCCATCTCCTCTTGAAGAAATTTTATCACTTTCTTGACTTCGTCGCTCCCGTTCATCCATTCTATACCGGCATACACATCTTCAGTATTTTCTCGAAAGACAACCATGTCCACATCTTCAGGATTTTTAACAGGTGAAGGCACCCCCTGAAACCACCGGACAGGGCGTTGACATACATATAAATCGAGCTTTTTGCGTAGTGCTACGTTTAATGACCGAAATCCACCGCCGACGGGGGTAGTGAGCGGTCCTTTGATAGCAAGAAAATATTCATTGATCGTATCGATGGTCTCTTGCGGTAACCATTCGCCTGTTTTTTCATGAGCTTTCTTACCGGCATAGACTTCTTTCCATTCAATTTTACGTTCACCGTCATAAGCTTTTTCAACGGCAGCATCAAAGACTGGGCCAGCTGCACCCCATATGTCGGGTCCAGTACCATCCCCCTCTATAAAGGGAATTACTGGATTGTCAGGTACTTGTAGTTCGTCGCCGGGTTTGGTGATTTTATTTCCCATAATATTTATTCTTGTTGTGATGTTTTAGAAAAATATAAAGGTAAGTTTTTTATAGAAAACCGGAAAAGAAGTTTCTCCTGAAATCATTGTAAGGGGATGTTCTTAATGGTTTATATAAGTAAAAGAAGGAACTAACCTCCCTCAGTAATACCATTATAAGTTTTTATTAACGGGATTTTTTGAGTTTTTGAGCTGCCCGGAGGTATTGTTGGGCTTTGGCTTTGTTACCTTTTTTCTTATATATTTTCCCTAACATCTGATAGGCTTGCCGGAGTTGAGGTTCTTTTTGGATCGCTTTTTTTAAATAATAAATAGCAGAACTGAGATTACCTTGTCGGGCATACAGCGCTCCGGCCCGCAGATAACCGATACCAATATCCGCTCGCTTAAAGTAGGTAATGGCCTTTTGATAGCTTTTTGTTTTCATATAAGCGTTACCTAAAAAATATTGAGCGACATTATAGTTGGGGTAATATTGCAGACAATTTTTAAAGGCCTGCGTGGCTTTTTTAAACTGTTGAGTACGCATATAGGACTTCCCAAGGGAAAGATAGATAGATTCGTTTTGGCTATCCTTTTGCAAGGCTTTTTTAAAATAACGAATCGCTTTTTTATAGTTGTTGCTTTTCATGGCCTCTGCCCCCTTGTAGTCGGCTTTCGTAGCTCTGTTAACTACAATACTGAGGGGAACGCCATCTACAGCAACCCGATGAATAGTATGTTGGGGAGGCCAGGTATTATGTTGAAGTTGTTCTTTGCCTACAAAACGGGAATAAAACAAGCCATATTCCCAATTTTTCTTAATTCGATCGTAATAACGGGTATATTTTATTTTCATATCGGGGAAATGCTTGCGTAAAACCGGCTTGGCTGACACTCCACAATCTGTTCCTATAACTGGGAGGGATGAATCGGGGTTGGATAATATTTTATGGTGTAATAGCCATTCAGAGGCTTCGCGGACCGATACCATCCAATAATCGGTTTCGTAATAACCATAGGCTCCTTGAATGCCCCCGACGATGGGATTGAAAAAAACATATTGATTAGGATGACTCCTTATCAACCAATACAGGGGATTAACCAATAATATTATAATTCCTATAGTAAGGAGGTATTGGAATATGCGTTGGGCACGGATTTTTCGATAAAGCCAGTCCCAACTTGTCGCTGATAAACTGACCAATGGGGGATAAATAAACATCGTGTGACGCCAACCATCATAAAGTGTGGAGTTTTTATAGATAATGTAAAGCAAAGGAAATACCGCCATGAACAGGATGATCCCCACTTTCTGATAACTTATATAGTGGCGCAAGTTGACACTACTTAATAGAAATAAACCAATGCCGATCAGGAAAAGTAAAGGAGTAGTGACGGTTATCCAGTGTGGGGTGTAATACCAAGGCGGGTTGGTAGATTGTATTTTTTCCCCATTAAACAGGACCGGCATATCGACATGGAAATTACTAACATGGGTAACGGCATTGATAGGATTACTAATGGGATCGATTAAGGCATAAGGCCAAAAGAGGATACCTAATAGATAACCTCCTCCTAAAATGATCAGTATACGTGATATGGCCGGCCGTACTACGTTAATATCGTATTGCCAATTGTGTTGGTGATATATGTGATAAATAAAAGCGAGCAGGGCAAAGAATACAAAGTACACGGGAATCAATACCCCTCCCGCTCTTACCCCGATAGAGGCTCCAATTCCAACTATCATCCCTATTATGTGCTTAGTTTTAGGATGAGGAAGAGAAGAGATGGTTTTTACTATGAAGTAGGCACTGATTACGTAAGCCATAGCAAAAGGAATATCTTTAGGGTTCATGAGGGAGTGCCCGAAAAAGCGAGGGGATAGAGCAATCATAATGAGAGCAATCCATCCGGCACGCCAACCGGCTAAAGCCCGCGCCAATAAGCCTGTAAATATAAAGGCAATAACACCGTAAATACCGATTAGGATATGCCGTGTTTCATGATAAGCCAATGATTTTTGTTCATGGCCAAGTATTTCATTGATGGTGGCGCTGGGCAAATCAAATAAACCACCTTTCATATAAGTTGTTTCACCCGGTGGGTTATTGACAAAACTGTGGTTGTCTCCTCCACTGAGGTAGAAATCAAGCAATTGATGAGAATAGGGTATCTGAAATCGTTCATCACCATTGAATCCGGCGTCAGTACTCAATAAAGGAGTAATAATAAATAACAGAGTGGCTGTCCATACAAATAAGTGTCGATAAAGTGAAGTGGTCAATTGGTGAGGTTGCCCTTTCAGGATAAACTGGATAGCCTCAACTTCTTTTTGTAGGAAACGTTTCATAAAATAAACGGGTATATTGATTCGTAGAGAGGGCTAAAATAGGTATTTTTATGGATAGGACAAACTCGCAATTCTCATAAATTCATATTACTTTTATATCTTTGTAATGACAACTTATCGTAGACAATAAATGTGTGAGCGTATATGAGCTCTATTGATTTGACAGTGGCTGTTCCTATTTATAATGAGGAAGGGAATTTACCTATTCTGTATGAACGGTTGGATAAGACCTTGTCAGACTTAAATGTTAATTATGAGATAATTTTTGTGAATGATGGTAGTGGCGATGACTCTTTCACTATAATACAAGACCTGGCTAGTGACGATAGTCATGTTAAATATATTGATTTTAGTCGTAATTTTGGTCATCAAACAGCCATTTACGCCGGCATGGACCAGGCGCGGGGAACAGCTGTTGTGGTAATGGATGGTGATTTACAAGACCCGCCGGAGTTGATTCCCGAGTTGTATGAAAAGTTTAAACAAGGGTATCAAGTAGTATATGCCCAACGCCGTAAAAGAAAAGGAGAAGGGATATTTAAACGATATACGGCTAAGCTGTTTTATCGTATTTTGCAACGTCTTACTTCCTTTAATATCCCGTTGGATACAGGAGATTTCCGATTAATGGATTCTTCAGTTGTAAAGCAG
>CAZIGO010000116.1:0-5054 GCA_964538595.1 uncultured Chitinophagales bacterium
AAGTAACCGCCCTGCCCGTATCAACCGGCGAAGCGGGGGTAAATGTAAAATCAGCTTGGGGCGGGGAAGGTACCTGAACGGTCACCGTATCCCGGGTAGTCCGACAAGTCAGCGCGGTATCGGCCGTAGTATCCGTAACAAAAAGTGTGTAAGTTGTGGTCGTATCCGGGGAAGCCAGGGTCTGCGACTGGTGGGGACGGCGTAAGCCGGTGGCCGGCCGCCAGGTGTACAGCACGCTGTCCGTGGCCGGCTGGCCGAGTTTAGTCGTATCGGACGGGCATATACGACGGTTATTCCCCACTTCGGCAAAGTCCTTCAGCAACCCGCCCATATCATAATGCGGGTTGTTGGGCAAGCCTAAGCGAGAGATATGCCCTTCTAAGTACAAACTGAACGTATCAAAATCACAGGCCGTACCTAAACGGTCCGGACGGTTAATAACACTGAGGTTTTTATTATACCTGGAGCGGTTGGAAGGGAAAAACTCTCCCGAATCAGCATATTGCCAATTAAAGGGCGTATATATTTTACCATTGGGGGCTAATTGCAGTTGTCCTATTGCTGCTGAATCAATGTGTCCTCCCCAAATTACATTTCTCGAAGCTTTAATATCAGAAGTGTCTAAATTAAATTGCAATAAAGTATCAATAAAATCTCCATTTTCGGTAACATATAATCGTCTGCCATTACCAGAAAAGGCGCCACCATAGTAACTATCCTGTATCTTTGAAGTGCCCAACGGCTTCCAATCAAATAACTTGCCGTTACAACGATTAAAACTAAAAAGATCGATCGTCCCGGCTCCTGTAACCGCCACTAACTTTGTGCCCCTTGGAGAAAAGGTGATCTCCCCCCGCCAATTGCTATAATCCGTACCGATATGCTGGCGATAAGGCCCTTTAATACCAGTTGGCGTTACTAAAAACTTAAAAAATTCATCATTGGCCCATCGATGAGTAATTAACCACCAATCCCGGCCATTGGCATGTTTGGTCGCCGCCAACTTTTCATTGAACATGGCTACCCGGGAGACCACCTTATTTTTTTTAACCACTTTCCCTTTCTCATTATTATAACTCATATCTACTACATTATACCATAAGGAGTGAGTATCGGCTTTCCAATATACCCGGGGAGCCACCGAAAACACATAGTATCGACTCGTACTACTAGGCTGTGGGAGTATGAGCATACCGTTTGTACTGGAGGTTAGAGCATTAATATGCCGCCCGTTTTCCATAATCTCATGATCCTTATTAATTATAAAACCGGGCGGTTCTGAAGTATACCCTGAGTAGTATATGGAATCTGATATTGACGTGTAAAAAAGCAAATCCCCGTTGGTATCGGCTATAGAAGCGTTGGTCTCCACGGTATGAAACCCTCCCCCTGTAAATACCGCCGGCGTGTCCGGATCCTCAAAATCTATACACACCGAGTCCGAAAAACACCAAACCTGCTCTTGTTGGGCCATTACCGAGGTTATAGTCCCTAACAATAGTCCCCCTGCTATTATGTACCTCAAGTTGCCCATTTCTCATAAAGTAATTATTTAATTATTAACTTTCCCCGCTGTTTAGGAACGCCCCGGTGGACTATCTTATAAATATAAACACCGGTGTGCAATCCCTGGGTCGATAAGCGGTTTTGCCCTCCTTGTAAACGGTGTTGAGCCACTTGCCGGCCCAGGGTATTGTATAAACGCAGCTCAGCCTGTTCGGGAGCTACTACTCGAATCCCCTCATTCCGGTTTAAAACAGTAGGATAGAGGGTAAATTTACCCGGGTACTGTAAACTGTCTCGGGGGGACGAGGTTTCCGTTGACCGTTTAGAAGCATGGAAACCGGAGAGACACATTTTTTCAAAGTTAACAGTATCATTGATCATATTATGATAGATCGCCCGGGCATAAAAAACAGCCTGTCCGCCTTCCGTCGGACATTGGCCGGCGATATGCTGAAGTGTCTTTATCTGGGAGGTGTTGAAAGTACGATCGCCCCGGGCCATCGTCTTTATATGTATGTTCGCCACCTCTTTTAAATAGGTTTCCTGCTGATTCGTTGGCGAAATATTATTTAATTCATTTTTAACCCGGTTCCGTTGATCGGCCGAGTCAGCCGGCGTAAGGGCAAAAGCTTTACGACAAGCCCTACACAACTCTCCCAGGGTGTTGCTCTTTACATTTCTGTAAAATTGTCGTAATACCCTCGTGGTATCGTCATTCAGCAGGGTGGTATCGGTATTTAGGGTATGAAACAATGAATGGCGGGTCATCCAGCGTTGCTCACTCACTTTACTGGTAAAGTCCACCTGATCCTGGGCAATTTTCCGCCCCGTGTGAATGATGCGCTCCCGCTTTTCTTGTACAGAAGCGACATCGCAATAGGGCGGGGGACAGCAACTTATAATCGGATTCACGACTTCCACGGGATGATTATATATCGTTCGGCTCATTTTAGAACAGAAACCACCACTGCATCCCGTTTTAGCCCCCGTTTTACCGACCGGTACAAAATAAGGACGTATATCGCGGAGGTGAAAGGCAGAAGAATCTCCTCTGCTAGCCTTCCCTCCTCCATCAGTAGCCCACAAATCCATTGTATTGTTCTCCCATATATTATCCCACGTAATTCCCCTTTTAGGGGTAGTACTTGTTTTTTGTCCTTGGGGGCCAACATTGCCGTCATCCCAAATTACAAACCCGCGGTGCGTATTTTTCATCGTATTGGCCTTGTTAAAGGCAGGACGGTTAAAATTACGATGACTGATGCCCCAGTCGACCTCTCGTGTCACATTACATTTCAATAACGGGCTTTGACTAAACTGTACCTCAATGCCTCTTACCACATTACTGTTGTTTGTTAAACTATGCGCCTTATTTTCTGTTATCTTAGCAAATTTACAGTTGTCTACTCGGATGCCTGAACGCTTTTTGGTAACCAACACCGGGGGTTTTATTTGTACGTTATTATTATGAATAAACGGGTTACTGGAAGCACTGGTACCTCTAACATTTCTTACCCATATACCTTGCCTGGTTACACTGGAAATTTGGTTGTGCGCGATCTCCACTGTAGGATTAGTAAGCGCGCTCGGTGAAATTTCCTGCACCATAATGCCTCTTGTAGCAGGAGAGGGAATATAAATAGCAGGTATTAAATCTATACTATTTTGTTTTATCTCTATATTCGAATGCTGATTTCTAAACATTTTAACCCCATTCATCATATTCACCATATTGTTGCCGTTCACTTTAATAGAATCAAAAATGTTAAACTTAGACGTAACGCCCGTTTCGTAGAAGTTGTCAAATTCATTATTAATAACCTTCATTGTCGTTCCTCCTCTATTATAAACCCCTCGATAACCATTTTCAAAAGTATTGGGCTCATTAGTATCGTTCCCGCCGACAATTAAAAAGGGAGCTGAGGACTTGTAATTTCTGTTATAAATACTCGTCCCTTTTTGGTCTGGAGCAGCGCCGGCCCTAATATTAGCAAACTTATTATTATAAACTTCAATTTGAGAAGCCCGGCTTTTTATGCCTAAATCTAACCCATCAAATGTGTTTTCAAAATCGGCATCCGCTGTATCACCAATTATTATATGAATGGGTTGAGTAAAAGGAGTAGCAAAAAGTGGAGGAGTGAACACTTCAACCCCTATATGGGTCCGGGGAGCTTTGCCATGCGGAGCTAAAAGATTACCGCCTGTACTGACAAAATCTACATTCCTCATCGAACCCGGATGTTCACCGATAATACCAAAGATATTACAGGGCTTATCTTCATCCAGGATTACTTTTACATGCTTCCAGTTACGGTCAAGCGTGGAATGGCTTATATCAAAATCGCCGTAGTTAATAGAAACAATAGCATTTTCAGCGTCCTCTAATTTAGAACCGTTTTGTACGACCACTGAATTTCGTTCAGAACAAACATATATGCCGTCCCACATGCTGCCACAACCTGCTTGGATATGGCTGGAATCAAGCTTGAAAGTCGATCCATTGACAACCTTAATCTTTGCTTTGGGCCCCATTTTAATATGGGGGGTATTAATAAAAGTGAAATCATTTTGAACAGTTAAAATTCCGTTTATAACAATTTCATCCGTGGTAGAAACCGTGGAACTGCCAAATTTGTTGACAAAATATTGCTCTGTCGTATCATACACTAAATGGCCCGAGTCTGAATCTGTTGTACAACAGGGATCCACTTCCAATTTAGCTGAATCTGAAGAACAGGGGTGGATCGCTGTAATCGTCCCACCCTTCGAAACATTCCAATCTATGACCGCACAAGTATTTTGCGTATCTATAACCGCTCCTCCCTGCACCGTCCAGTTATAATCGCCATTATCTGTTGGGTTCTTTATACAATAAGTGGAAGTATCCCCACAAGAATGAAAGGGACCTTCTATACTATCGATGCTAAAGTCGGGGAGGATTTTAAATGTTTTAGTAAATGTGTCGGTACGACAAACCTTTGTGTATGAGGGGAATTCATCACTTTTATATTTAAGATAAGACTTCCCTACCACTGTAATGGTATGCGTACCTATTTCATTAAAAGACTGACAATATTCATAGATGGTACCGCCAATTGACGAAGTACTATCCCAGCATATATTATTATCCGTACACACTAAGTCCCCATCCACATACAACTTTTGTTCAACATCGGATTGCAAAGGCCGACTACACCCCTTATCAAAGATCCAATTTAAACAGACGTCACTCCCCCGACAAAAGGTATGGTCTCCATCATCTAAAACAGGCGAGAAAACATTTGGTTTTTCAACGGCATATAAAGTAGCTCTACCACCAGTATTGCAAGGTGGAACTCCCTCAATTTCAGTTCCTCTCTTACAGCTATCCATTCCTATTACGGTAATCGTAAAATCGCCACATTGCTTCAAGTTATAATAAGTACTATCAACGTTTTCTAATCTATCAAGAATTGTATCATTAGATATATTATCATAAATTATAAAACGCCAACATTTAGCAAAATCACAACGACCTCTATTATCTATTTTGATAGTTGTATCAA
>CAZIGO010000116.1:5073-6952 GCA_964538595.1 uncultured Chitinophagales bacterium
CCCCACATCCTGACGTGAATTAACCACAATTATTATTTATACAAGCCTCAAAATCACAAGAGATTGCTTCTCCTTCTTCTTTTTTAAATGACTGTTGTTGGTGTTTGTTATCTTTCTTTATACTTTCTTTATTCATCAATAATGAAGTACCCTTAAAAGTATTTGAGAAACCAAGACTGCTAAAGAAAAAGAATAACAGTATTATATTTAATAACTTATTACTATGAAGCTTTGATTTTATCATAGGAGTCCTGCTTTTTAAAAGAATGCCGTAGATTTTTAAATCCGCTGCCCCATATTTGTAATTGACTTACCTATTTATATATTATTTTATTTTTTATTTTTGTTATAAGTTTTTATAGTAATTTAAATAAAATTTGTTGAAACTGAAAACTTTCAAAAACAATTGTTTATAATATCTTGTCCTTTCCCCTTTTTATATTTAAGCCTTTTGACAAGCTGATCTCCCTTGTTACTCTTAAATTATTCTTATCCTTATTTCTCCCGGCATTCAGGCGATATTACAGGTAGAATAAAAAGGGGAAGCAGAAAAGAGCTCCTTAATTGTAAATCCAGAAATAATGGTGAAAACACATTTTTTCTATCCCCTTATTAATGAAATGTAGTTTCCCCGAAACTTAAACAGATTAAAAATTTTAACGTTTTGTGTATTTTTTAAACCGAGAAGAGTACTTTTAATTATTTTAAATTCTTTTTTAAGCCCCCTTTCTTCTTAATGGTTAACCGGAATACCCTCATCTCGCAACTTTATGTGGGCATACAGACTGGCTTTTTAACTCTTCTTTTAAATTTTGGGCAAAACAAACATCCTGTCAACTCTCCAAAAATTGCACTAGTTAAAGTTGTATAGTACTATGCAATCTTTAAAACACATAACATATAAATATCTATTTCACTGCCCCAGATAAAAAGGGGAGTATAACAACAAATAAGAAGCATCGATCTTATTTGATAAAGTTTCATTAACTTGTTAAACTAAATAGCAACCAATTCGGCACTCCATAAAGAAGTATTCCTATAATTCATTGACTTGAAATGGGTTATTTATAGGATTGCAACTTCTACTTTTTTAAGAAATTCTTACTCCTAATACACAGATATCATCGATCTGCTCTTCATCATGCTGTTCCATCCAGTCTTCGATAGTTTTACCCAGTTCTTTCTTTTGTTGTCCCATTTCCTTTTTTTCAATCTCAGCCAGTAACCGTTTGAAACGTTTCTTCTTGAATTTCTTTCCCCTTGGCCCGCCAAATTGATCGGGGTAACCATCAGAAAAAAGGTAAAGCGTATCGCCTTGCTGTACTTTAACTTCTTGTTCGGAGAAAGATTTGTTCTCAAAATAACCTCCAATGGGAAATCGGTTCGCCTTATATTCTTGTAGTTCTCCCTTCCGAACAAGATATAACGGGTTTTTCGCACCGGCAAAAAGCAATTGGTTCTGCTCGGGCTGCCAGCGACATAGGGCCATATCCATACCGTCATGCACCTCTTCACTTTCCCCTTTTTGCTTTAAAGACTTGATGATACCTTCATCCAGTCGCTCCAAAATCGTTTTGGGTTGAGTAATACCATTTTCCAACACAATGTGGTTGAGCAGGTCATTGCCAATCATACTCATAAAACCACCGGGCACCCCATGCCCTGTACAATCTGCAACTGTATAGATCACATATTGATCAGTACGTGCTACCCAGTAAAAATCCCCGGAAACTACGTCGCAGGGTTGATAAAACACAAAATAATGTTTTAATAAGCGCTCCAACGTGTCGTTATCCGGCAAAATGGCTTGTTGAATACGACTGGCATACTCAATACTGGAAACGATTATTCGAAATCTATACAACCCTGGGTATGGATG
>CAZIGO010000116.1:6962-7522 GCA_964538595.1 uncultured Chitinophagales bacterium
ATCTTCTTCGATCGGAAAGCCTAAACTTTTCAACTTTTCAATCTCTTCCTTTTGCTGCTGAATTTCTCGCGTTTGTACTTCTACCTGCTGCTCCAACTTTTCCCGCTGGTTGGCTAATATTTCCCGCTTTTCTTCGGCTTGTTGAATACGTTGTTTGTTAGTATAGGCATAATCATAAGAAATAAAAACCGCCATTGCTAAAGGTGCGCTCAGTGTAGATAGAATAAATAATAAGTTAGCTATTTTGACAGATCCTAATCCTGTCATAATCATCGTTCTTCCTATGGTAAAAAGTACCAGAAAAAGGATAATACCTAAACCAATGATCCAACGCCCCGGTTTACGATGATAGAAGCTAACGCCTAAAACCCTTAAGCTGTCTAACAATAAAAACAGCACGACCAAAAGTTCTAAACTAAAACCAATGGGAAGTGAGAAAGCTAAAATTACATAGTTAAGAAGAACAAGCCCCGAATTCATCCATATCATCCTATGAATACCTCGGTAGAAAGAAAAATAGAGGGTACCAGAAAGGCCTAAACACCATAGTGGAGTAACAT
>CAZIGO010000117.1:0-1761 GCA_964538595.1 uncultured Chitinophagales bacterium
ACGGTATATTTGAATTAACAGGTTACCGTTATTATGGAGGTGGGAAAGACCACTATCCCGGTAATTCCCTTATTAATAAAGATGGGTGGTACCCTACTATTCATATAGGATTTAACGTTGGTGTGGATTTCTCTACTATTTAAATCATCCCCGTTTATCTCGTAAAAAATTTCGAATAGACTGGGCAATGAACTCGGGTTGTTCTTCCGGAACAAAATGTCCGCCATGACCCACATTTCGAACTTCCATATTTTGAGCTTCTTTTTTAAGTTGTCTGACACGAGACGGTCGATTTAATAAGCCGGGGATTGTTTGTAACCAAAGTATGGGGAGCGAAGTGGAATACAGAAATTGTTCCAAAGTGTGAAAGGGTGCAGTGGAATTCCCCCATAACGGTAAATCATCAAACAATGCATATATAGCCGTACTGCCTTTCGATTCAAAACTATGGCGATAACAGGTTAGCACCTCATTTGACAACTTCTTTTGGACAAAGTAAGGAAATGCCTGTAATAAAAGGTTCATATAACCCATAAACAACTTTCGTATCCCCTTTACTCGCAACAAATGAAAGAAAAGACGATATTCGGGCATAATATCCTGGAATGTTAAGGAAAAAGGGAATGTTTCCATAAGTACCAACCCATTTATGTGCCCGGGATAATATCGAGCTAAATCAGTGGCAATGACGCCTCCCCAATCATGGCCTACTAACACGGGTTTTTCGAAAAAATGTTTTTGCCACCACTGGTGAAGTATTTCGAACTGCTGGGCATACTTCAAACCTTGTTGCGATTTTTCAGAATGGCCAAACCCCACCAAATCGGGAGCGAAACACCTATAGTCTGAACCTATTGACTGGATTACATTACGCCACAGGTACGACCAGGTGGGGTTTCCGTGCAAAAAAATCACAGGGGGGCCTTCCCCATAGGTAAGGTAATGCAATTTATAACCCTTAACCGATACGTAATGTGAGTCAAAGGGATACGACGAGAGACAAGCCATGCCAATATCACAAATCGATAGAGCCCACTACAACGTTCCGCGACGCTCCTGTTCACGCTCAATAGCCTCAAACAGGGCTTTAAAGTTACCTTTCCCGAAAGAACGGGCTCCTTTTCGTTGGATCACCTCTATAAAGACGGTAGGACGATCCTGAATCGGTTTTGTAAAGAGCTGCAGCAGGTATCCCTCATCATCCCGATCGACCAGAATACCATATTTTTTTAATTCATCGATCGGTTCATCAATTTCACCTACGCGATCCGTTAAATCATCATAATAAGTATCGGGGACATGGAGGAAATCAACCCCTCGTTCCGTCATCGCCCCCACCGTTTCTATAATATTATTCGTAGACAAAGCGATATGCTGGACTCCCGCTCCATTATAAAACTCCAAATATTCATCAATTTGTGATTTCTTCTTCCCTTCCGCCGGTTCATTCAGGGGAAATTTTATCCGCTCATCGCCATCAGACATTACCTTACTCATCAAAGCCGTATACTTTGTTGAGATATCTTTATCGTCAAATGATATCATTTGCTTAAACCCCATTACATTCGCATAAAATTCTGCCCACTCATTCATTTTACCGAGTTCCACATTGCCGACTATATGGTCCACTTCTTGTAAACCTACCGGCCCAGGTTGATATCCGGGCGCCCACTTTTCATAGTTTGGCAAGAAAACTCCCTCATAATTTTGTCGTTCGATAAAAAGATGTACCGTTTCGCCATACGTATAGATTCCCGCTAT
>CAZIGO010000117.1:1771-7492 GCA_964538595.1 uncultured Chitinophagales bacterium
TCCTCTAACACTTTTGGTTCCATATAGGATTCAGCCCCTCGTTGGGTAGTTTGGTTATATGACTGCTCCACATCTTCAACATCAAAAGCCACGACCTTTACCCCATCTCCGTGACGATAAGCATGCTCGGCTACCGGAGATTCGGGGTCCAATGCACTAGTTACCACAAAACGGATGTCATTTTGCTCTAAAACAAAAGACATACGATCTTTTACCCCTGTTTCCAAGCCGGCATAAGCAACGGGCTGAAACCCCATTGCACTCTGATAGTAATGAGCTGCTTGTTTGGCATTACCGACATAAAACTCTACATGATCTACCTTATTTAACGGAAGAAAATCCTGTTCTTCTGGTTCAATAACATCTTTAGGTATTTCTTTCGGATCAACCATATTGACTTATTTTTATTTCTTTTAATAATTTACAAAAAGTTTACTCAACTTTCAAGTGCTTATTCATTCCAAGACTTGTGATAATCAGGCAACTCCAGCTCCATAGCAGTTTTAGTAATTTGCAGCGGATTAAAAGTATCTAACATTACCGCCAATTCTTCTGTTTCTGTTTGCCCGATGCCTTGTTCCATCACCCCTTTGTGAGGTCCATGAGGAATCCCTTTAGGATGAAGTGACACTTGTCCCTCATCTACATGTTTTTTACTCATAAATTGACCCGCCACATAATACATGACCTCATCGCAATCAATATTACTGTGATTATAAGGTACCGGTATAGCCTTATCATCAAAATCATAAAGGCGGGGACAGAAAGAACATACTACAAACTCATCCGCTTCAAATGTTTGATGAACGGGCGGCGGCATATGTACTCGACCGACAATGGGTTCAAAGTCATGGATAGAAAAAGCATAGGGGTAACAATATCCATCCCACCCGATCAAATCAAATGGATGATAGTTATAGTGAAAAGTAAACACTTCCCCTCCTCGTTTCAACTTAATAAGAAAGTCCCCTTCTTCATCATGTGTTTCAAGATCTGCCGGGGGACGAATATCTCGTTCATAATACGGAGCATGCTCCAAAAGCTGCCCAAACTCATTCCGATACCGTTCCGGATAGACTAATGAGCTGCAAAAAGACTCTACGATAAATAACCGATTATCTTCATTATCAAATTCTATTTTATAAATCGTACCTCGCGGGATATTCAAATAATCCCCATACTGAAAATCGATATTACCATACATCGTTCTCAATGTGCCCGAGCCACGGTGAATAAACAATAATTCATCGGCTTCGGCATTTTTATAAAAATAATCATCCGTGGAGGATTGAGGGGCGGCTAATGAAATTTGAACATCATCATTGACCAATATCGGCTTCCGACTTTCTAAATAATCTTTTTCGGGAGGTACATTAAAACCGGAAAAACTTCGATGTCGTTCATTATTATCTACCGCAATTTCCGGAGCCACATTGACTCCCTCTTCCACCTGCTTAATTTGAGTGGGCATATTCACATGATATAACAGTGAATACACACTATCAAATCCTACCGTAGAGAACAATTCTTCCTTATAAAGTTCGCCATCTTCATTTCGAAATTCTATATGGCGTTTTTTGGGCACCTTCCCTCGCTTTTGATAATGGGGCATAGGACACTATCTTTTTATTGATTTGTATTAAACTACCTAATTAATAAATATAAGATAAGAAAAATAGTGGGGGTATATTACCCTCGATAACCGGATAAAACAGCTTTACTTTCCTTTACTCTACATCAGGCAGTTTACCCACCATTTGCTGAGGATCCACCCATTCATCAAATTGCTCTTCAGTAAGCATATCCAATTCTAACGCTGCCTCTTTTAGTGTCTTTCCTTCTTTATGAGCCTTTTTTGCTATCTTAGCGGCATTGTCATATCCAATATGATTATTCAAAGCGGTCACAAGCATTAAGGATTTATTCAGGTTTTCCTCAATGCGCTCATAGTTCGGCTCAATCCCCTGCGCACACTTCTCATCAAAAGATCGACACGCATCTCCTAATATACGGGCTGAATGTAAGAAATTATTGATCAGCATAGGCTTAAAAACATTAAGTTGAAACTGTCCGGTCATCCCTCCATTGTTAATGGTGACATCATTTCCTATTACTTGAGAACGCTTCACATTGGGTAGGATTTACTTTACCGGGCATAATAGAAGAGCCGGGTTCATTAGCGGGTATATTCAATTCTCCTATCCCACACCGGGGCCCGGAAGCCAGCATTCGTATATCATTTCCTATTTTCATAACACTGGCCGCCACCGTTTTTAAAGCTCCCGAAGCTTCTACAATAGCATCATGGGCCGATTGAGCTTCAAATTTATTATAAGCCGTTTGGAAGGGGAGCTCGGTCAATTCTGTAATTTTCTGGGCTACTTTTTCGGGGTAGCCTTCCGGTATATTTAATCCTGTACCCACGGCTGTCCCGCCTAACGCTATTTCTGATAAATGATCAAGCGTATGTTCAATAGCTTGTATACCATGATTCAACTGAGACAAATATCCTGACATTTCTTGTCCTACTGTAACCGGAGTTGCATCCATAAAATGGGTACGCCCGATTTTCACTATGTCCATGAAAGCTTTGGATTTTTCTCTAAAAGTATCTCGCAAACCAGCAATTTTAGGCAGCGTGTTTTCTTTCAACATCTTGTAAGCAGCTATGTGCATAGCGGTCGGGAACGTATCATTTGAAGATTGTGACTTATTAACGTCATCATTAGGGTGGAGCACTTTTTCTTCATCCGTCAACTCTCCTCCTTCTATCACATGTGCCCGATTAGCAATCACTTCATTTACATTCATATTGGTTTGTGTTCCGGACCCTGTTTGCCAAACTACCAAGGGAAAATGCTCATCTAACTTACCTTCCAAGATCTCATCACAAACTTGCACAATCAGGTCAGCTTTTTTCTTATTTAATACTCCACACTCTTGATTGGTTAATGCGGCTGCTTTCTTCAATATAGCATAACCATATATTACTTCCAATGGCATCGTTTCCTGGCCAATTTTAAAATTTTCTAATGAACGTTGGGTTTGTGCTCCCCAATATTTATCAACAGGAACCTGAACTTCTCCCAGGCTATCAGTTTCTATACGGTATTCCATACACTTTCATTTTTTTATCAACAATTATACTTACCAACAAATGTAGTAATTTTAGATGTAGCAAAATAATTTAGTATTTTAAAAGAGGTATGAGAAATTTCATAACCACCGTAATTATTATGATCACCTTCACCGGGGTTCTCACCGGACAATCTCGTTTTGAAAGAACATACGGCACGGCTACGCAAGAAACAGGAAAGGCCATCACTAAAACAGCCAACGATCAATTTTTTGTCCTCGGTCAAACCGATAGTGCTCAAGACAGCAATCGAGATTTCTATTTAGTACACAGCGACTCAAGCGGTAAGCTTTTAAGTCAACACTTCTATGCGAGCAGGGGCGTGGAAACCGCTTATGACTTATATTATAACAAATACCTTTGGCTATTGGGAACTACTCAAGTTCCCGGCCAACAAATAGATATCTTTTTATTACAACTCAATAAAGCAGGAGATACCTTACAGAAACATTTTTTTGGTCAAACAGGAGGCAATAATCATGATATTGGTCGTAAAATTCTCAGCCCTGCCGACTCTTTATTGGTGTTAGGAGGTTCCACCCGTTCTCAGGGCAATGGAAAATGGGACTTTTACTTCTTGCGTATCGATACTACCGGTAACAAAGTAACGGAAGTCACATACGGGGGGCCTCAGAAAGACCGTTTACATGATTTTATTATAACGGCCGACAAAGGATACCTATCTATCGGGAGATCTCGAAGCTTTGGAGCCGGGAATACTTCTAATAACGGTCGTAACTACAATGCATATTTAGTCAAAACCGATAGTAACCATGATACTTTATGGACGCGTACTTTTGGCGATTCTCTGACTCAAGATTATGGTATCGATGCAGTTCAACATGCCGACAGCACCTATTCTATTCTTTTAGAAAGAGATCCTCCCCAAGAAGCGCGATCACTCTTTTTATATCATCTAAGCAAAAAAGGGAATTACAAGGGGAAAAAGGCTATTTATCGCAAAAAGGGAGACCGGGGTTTTGACCTGATTAAAACACCGGATAAAAAGTTAGCCTTTACCGGATACACAAGTGTAGACAATCAAGGTTTTAATATATTACTAAAGAAGCTCAATATAAATGGTTCTACTATTTGGAGCCAAACATATGGAGGATCCCAAAATGAAACAGGTGTTTTTTTAAAAGCATGGGATAATAGTTTTGGCATCGTTGGTTCGACTGAAGGATTTGGTATAAATACTAACTTTAACATGTATTTTATAAGCACCGATTCATTAGGCCAAACGAGTTGCCCAGACCACCTGTCATTTCAACCAAGTGACACGGCCCTTTGCAATAATAACCTGATTTCCTTTACAAATACTTCGGTAGGCAGCAAGGGCTTCTATTGGCAATTCCCTGATACAAGCTATGTCGACACTCGTAATATCGACTATTATTTTGATACCAGCGGAACTTTCGCTATTTCTTTATCCACCTGCCGGGACACCGTACAGCAATACGTTTCCGTTCACCCGCTTCCCAATCTTCAGTTTGGGGCTAATACAGACAGCACTAGTGTACTCTTCTATTTGAAAAAGGCCAGTCCCGCCTTAACTTCCATTCGGTGGGAGTTTGGCGATAATACTGTTGATACCACGCGTCTTGCCCCTTACCATAATTATGATTCGCTGGGCGCCTACCAGGTAGTGGTTTCAGCCAATAATAAATATGGCTGTTTTGCCCAGAATAGTCAGCGTATCAACCTCTACCCCCCTTCTGTCAATAGCAGGAGAAATTCCCTATTCACCTCTCCATCTCTTACTATAAAACCCCATCCGCTTGTTCAAAAAAGTACAATTACCATATCTGCTCCCCCTCTACAAGGGTTTGAATTAAAAATATATAATACAAATGGGCAACTAGTAAAAAAAATGAGAAGCTCGAATAACAAACTAGAATTGTATCGACAGCAACTTAAGGAGGGTATTTATTTTTATGAGCTCACTACCGATGAAGAGCGTCAGTTCAACGGAAAACTACTAGTATATTAAAGGAGGGCAAAATCATTGTTCTACCACCTCAAAGGTGACTTCCGTATCAACATCACGATACAACTCTACCCGGGCTTTATAGGTCCCCAAATACTTTACTTCTTCCCGGATATCTATAAATTTTTGATCAACATCTATTTTGGCCTGATCTTTTATTGCCTCCGCTAACTGTAAGGGAGTGATCGTACCAAACAGTTTTTTCTTTTCTCCTGCTTTAGCTCCTACCTCTATCACCATATCGCTAAGCTTCTTCGCCATCTTCTTAGCTTCTTCGATACGTTTTTGTTCTTTATGTTTCTTTTGTTTTATTTCCTCTTCCAACGCTCGCTTCCTGGACTTATCAGCTATGACAGCTTTCCCATTGGGAATTAAATAATTACGACCATACCCATCACTAACTTCAACCAAATCATTTTTTCTTCCTACATGTTCGACATCCTGCTGTAGTATAACTTCCATAATGTTATAAAAAATTTCTTTGACTATTAATTTTTAAGATGGTCAGTAACATACGGCAGCAATCCTAAATGACGAGCTCTTTTAACAGCTTTAGCCACCCGTCGTTGCCACTTTTGAGAATTCCCCGTTACGC
>CAZIGO010000118.1:0-7487 GCA_964538595.1 uncultured Chitinophagales bacterium
GCTGAGTTGTTTGAATTTTTTCATGGCAACACAAATTTTGACAATTTCAGCCAAATTTGGGAGCGGAAATTTCCGCTCCCAAAATTATTACTCTGTGTTGCATTTGCTATTTGAACTCACGCGGGATATCAGTAATAAAAGTGAGAATATTATACGGATAATGGATAAAATTCACGGATAAACCGCAAGTTTGTTGTTGATATAACGAGTTAGGTATCATTTGGCCTTACTGTTATTTAGAATGAATTATAAAGATTGGAGCAATGTTTTAAAACAACTCTGTGAGAATTAAGAATTAAATTCAATAATGAGAAAGGAATTCTCTTATATAATACCTTTGTTTTTTATGACTTCTATGCTTGTCAGCAGCTGCCAAAAGGATCCTGCTATAAAAAAAGATGCTGATTCTAACTGTATAGAATGCAACTCACAACTAGAATGTTTGAGTGAGTGTGTGCCCAATTGTATAAAGAACAAAATAAAGGAGATTAATAGGTCATCCGATACCTCGAACTTCCTCGATGCTGTATATCAGTATGATTATCAGTGTCAAACAGTTTTTTATTTTGTTCCTAAACGATATCCTGATGCCTGTCATCGTTTACTAGATTATAACTGTAACGAATTAAAAGATAGCGAAGGAAAAATAATTTGTGACTGTATATGGGGAGAACCAAAAAATTGTTATTGTTTTAAAAGAAATAGAACAAATAAGCGAGTGATTTGGACAGATTAAAGCCCAAACGAATACCTAACTACGTATCAAAAGCAATGCTCCCTTACAGGGATGATATGACATTTTCCAGTCATTCTTATACTTTACTAGTATGAACGAGGGAACATTTCTCGTGCTTTAACTCGCACTGCTTTTATACTAGAGCCGTTAGCAGTAATTATTGAGTTATCAATGTTAAGAAGATATACCAAACATAGTAGCCTGATTTTAATTGTAATCTTAATTATAATTGGTTGTCAAAAACGTCAAGAGGTTTTAACTGAGGATGAAATGCAATGGTTAGAAACATATCAGGAAAATGATACCGTAATTTTTACAAACAACTCAGGAATTAAAAAATATCTAATAGTTAAAAATAGAAGTCTTGAGAGTCATGAATATCATACTGAGCTGGGAATTTGGACAGATGAAGTTAGAGGGAGCATTCAATTTAACAGTGATAAATTCAACATATATTTGCGAAAAAGGCGCCAGTTTACAGTTTCAGTAAGTGGAAAGTATATAATATCACAAGACTCTCAATATATAGAACCAAGAAGTTATGTTATTGATTCTACTCAATACAAGAATGTTTATAAAATAAATTTGGTTGATGGGGCAATTTATTTTCAAAAAGAGAAGGGCTATTTAAAATTGAAATTAGACACTAATAACATTTGGAATTATAAGACAATAAAATGAATTACCTAAAAATTATATTGCTTTTTTTCATAGCCTCTGTCCTTTACATGGGTTGCAAGAAAACTTGTCTTTTTTGTAAAGAGTGTCAATCAGAAAAGGAATGTGAGCGTATGATAGTAGGGCAATGGGAAGGGGAAGGAATGAACTTTATATTCAGGGAGAACAAGAAAGCAAGTTACTGGTATGAAGATATTGATGATAACCAAATACGTAATGATTCATTAACATATGACATAAAAGATAGAAAATTAGATATCAACTACTCAAACGGATTTGATTTTAAAGAATATCATATAGACAAATTGAACAAGAAAAAACTAAAATTAGGCAATAAAGGAAAGGTTAAATTGCATAGAGTGGATTAATTCAATAACTACTGCTAACTTTGTATAAATTAATGCTCTCTATCAGGAGTTATATGGCTCTTTTCTATTATTTTTTTATACTTTTTGGGTTACTTTACGGTGGAACATGATGCGTTCTTTAACTCGCACTAATTTTATACTTGAGTGTAAGCTTCCCATTTTTTGGACAGTGTGTAAAAGTAATTATTTAGTTTTTTAACAGGTTGAATAACTTGTTATTTGAGCAAATTCCACAGACACTTTTATTGTTGAGTGAATCATGTGGTCGTTTGTGATTGTATTCTCTTCTCCATTCCTCGGTCATTCGCTGGGCTTGATCAAGCGTTTTGAATATATAAGTATCCAGTAGTTCTCTTTTGTAGTTGCCATTGAACTTTTCAACATACCCATTCTGCCTTGTTTTGCTAGGTGAGATGAACTGAGTCTCCATATCATTGTCCTGACACCAAAATTTGAAATTGTCTTAGAGAAACGCTGGTCCATTATCAATACCGAAAAAAGTTTAGCTGTCCAACCTCGGCGGGAAAAATTACAGACAGCGGTCTTGTATTCCCTCTCGGATATATATTTAAAACCGAATGGGGAATGAGAGAAAAGCAAAAAATTTGTAAAACAAAATATAGTTTGTAATTTAATACCAATACAGTTCCATGCGTACCTCACTCATTGGTTTATTGTTGATCGGTTCCTTGTCTTTTACAGCCCCCGCCCAAACTGGTCAGTGGGATAGTGTAAACAATAGTTTGAACGATATGATCTTTACCCTTTATGTCGATAGCAATTATTTGTATGCTGGCGGTTACTTTACCCAAGTTGGGGGTAAGCAAGCCAACTACATTGCTCGGTGGGATGGGAATGCATGGGATTCTATTGGTACTGGGTTTGACTATTTAGTTTGGGATATCATCAAATATAATGACAACCTTTATGCAGGAGGAGAATTTACTGCAACGGGAGGTGGAAAAACGATACCCTATATGGCTCGGTGGGATGGGAATGAATGGGATTCTGTTGCGGTTACGTCTTTCATTCTCTCAGGAGGGGTAAATGTTTTCGATAAATATAGAGGTGAACTTTATGCCGGTGGATTGTTAAACTCAAAACAATCAATATTAAAATGGGATGGCAAAAAATGGAGCTCTCTGGCAAATGGTGTAATGGGAATAGTCTATGCCCTAGAAGTATTTCAGGACACACTTTATGTAGGGGGGGGATTTTGACTCGGCCGGTACTATGGCTGTTCGCAATATCGCTAAATGGGATGGAAGTCAATGGCATCGGGCAGGTAATATTAATGAGATGAGGGAATTGGAGGTTTATGATAATACCTTATATGCGCTCACTATTGATACACTTTATCGATGGTCGGATAACCAATGGAAAGTGAGCATGTTCATAAATCAAAATCAATTGCGCTTAACGACCCTCCATGCATTTGATAATAAATTATTTGTAGGGGGAAATTTCAGCAGGATTGACACAACCCTTGTGACAGACATTGCCTATTTACAGAATGGAGTATGGCATTCACTATCCAAAGATACTATGAACAAGTATGCCAATGTTACTACGATAACAGATTGGCGTGATACTCTGTATGTTGGAGGTGGGTTTGACAGCATCGGTTCTTTAAAAGCAAAATATATCGCCAAGTGGTATTCGGTGAGTGATGGAGTTTTTAGCTCGGTTAGGAGTTCCAGTATAGAAACGCGTTTAGTTCCGAATCCGTTTTCGACTACTGCCACGTTATATATAAAATGGCAGGAACCTGCAATTTATCCACAACAAACATTTGAGCTCACTTTCTATGATATAAAAGGCCGGGAAGTTTCTTTTGATTACCAGGTGATGGCTCAAACAAAAAGAAAACTATCTGTTAGGATTAGAAAAAATAAAAAAACAGGCGAAAACGGTATTTACTTTTATAAAGCGACAACCGGACAAAATAAAATAGCAACGGGTAAATTTATGATTCGTTAAATCAAAACGATTATGGAAAAATTTAACAAAAAATCCTCTCACCGGAGACCGAAATTGATGTTGGTGTATTCTCTCCTATATAATTACCAAATCCTTTTAAGTGGGGATGAAAACTTTGATCAATAAATCATATACTTCCATGAGAAAATTTTTACTAAAGGTTGTTAATTAAGGTCAATTTATCTTGTTCATTTTCCACGTTTTGACTATTAAGGTCCTTAAGGCCCTATTTACAAAATAAAGGGCTCTCAGTTAAATGGATTAAACAAAAAGTAGCCATCTAAACCATACAAAGTCCGAAAGAATAAAAACCTTAAACCCTACTACAACAAGGGGGTATACTTTCATAGTGGTCCTTCCGGTACCGGGAGGTCCGGTGGACTAAACGTTTAAAGGGCCTTATTTTAATTGCTGCAATGTATAATTGATCTGTTTAGATTGAGCGGGAGGATTGTATTCTCGCATACGAGAGGGCAGGGGCCCGGGCGGCGGAGGGTGAGTAATGTAATGGTCCATTGCCGCCTTTAACTGTTGAGCGTTCGGATGGAAAAGAGGGGAGATCGGATAGTGCTCGGCAAAAAAGTCTATGTTCCACTCTTGTTCAAAATGCGAGGGGATACAGATCAAGGGAGTACGATGATATATCCCCTGGTAAATCGTTCCGTTGCCTCCATGACAAATCATGCAATCACAATAAGGCAGTAATGCATTGTTGTTTAAAAAGTCCCGCTGCAGGATATGGGGCGCCTGCAGTTGTCGATTAACATCTCCCGCTGTAATTATATTATAGTCGTTAAAGAGGGGGGAAGTCAAGCAATTGACTTTTTCCCAGTTACCACTGCTACCCATGCATACTAATATTTTGGGTTTTTGATGATCTAAGGTTTGAAGAAGGTGTTGTTCGGATTGTTGGCCGCTGTAGTACAATGGTCCCAGGTATGTGACGGTGTCGGGGGGAGAAGCTTGGGGGAATACGGGAGGCAGGTCACAGATAAAGGTGTGGTCACCGGTGAGTTCGTGAAGGTAGCTGTTGGGTTGCAGAGAGAGGCTGTTTTCCTGTCGTAGTTGAAAAAAGGGACGATGAATGTAGCGCATAACCCCTTGTTCAGCTATAGCGTTGATCTTTTGAAAAAGAGGGGTAGGGAGGTGAGCTTTGTATTGTTGGGCGGGGTGATGGTGAGGCAAAGTTCGGGGGTACCGATAATAAGGGCTCATATAACCATTGATAAGGGAAATGTAGGGGATCCCTACTGTTTCAGCCGCCATCTTTAAAGTGGGGGCCATATCACCGATCACAAGGTCAGGCGCTTGTTGTTGCAGTTGGTGTACTTTATCTTGGTATAACCTATTTAAAGTGGGAAAATTGAGCCAGTTGAAATTAAAGTTCTCTACGCATTGCATAACCTGCTCCGGATCAAAATGATGAGCCGGGAAAGAGGAGAAATTATAATAGTTAATCCAATCCCCATAAAGCTCTGAGTGAGCTACTCGTATATCGTAGTGGGCCGGACATCGGTGGGCGAACTCCAAGCTGCGAAGATAATGAGCCATAAGGTTAAAAGGATATATGAGGAGCCGGGGAGAAGCACTCATAAAAACTTTTTGCTTTTTTCAAAGATGGTAACGTTGCTGAGGATCAGTAGCATACCGAAAAAAGTGTCTTCCACTGGTATAGTCCCCATTCGAAGGCCGATCATCGCTTGTTCATTATACCAAACTACTTCTTCTACTAAACCGGTCCCCGTTAATATACCATTGACAATAAAAAACGGGAGTAATAAGAATAAAAAAGTAAGGTAGAACATACTCAAATAGGGAGAACGGTGGATAAATTGATGCCATGTAAGAAAACCGGCTAATAACAGGAAAGTGGTGCTCGTATATATATGGTTAATAAAGAAAAGGCCCGTCCCTAGTAAAAAAAGGAAGAGGGTTATAGAGATTATTTGGGTAAGGCGAGGCACCCCCTGGAAAGGAATTAATTTTTGCAGGCAATGATATGTAAAGAGACAGGCATAGGGGATAGTGATAAAAAACAAATATTCTTCGAGTGGGAGAGGTCCAATGTGTAAAGGCAGGAGGTAACGAGCATTGAATCCCCATACTCCCCATGTAGTAAAGAGCACATCCCACAATATAAAGAAAGGAGCCGGCAGCAGGATAGCGATAGCCGCCGATTTCCAATAGTGATCAAATCGCAGTTGTCGGTGAAAAGTAAAGATTAACGGGATGATCAGGGTACCGATGTTCACCCATAAATAAGTGGTATTCACGACTGCTTACTTTGATGATAAGCTTTTTTAAAGTATTGCAGGGGCGCCCATAACATACCAAAACACTCTCCATTGTGTTTTTCAAGATGTTTATGGTGGACTTTATGAGCTCGACGTATCGCTTTTAAGTAAAAGTTATCAGTAGAAGTGAAAATCTTAAAACGTTGATGAATAAAAAGGTCATGCACTAAAAAGTACACGATACCGTAGGTAGTAATGCCCAATCCGATCCAAAAATATGGAAGGTGAAAGCCTTGTTGAGTACCCCAATAAATAAAGCCAATACCGGGGGTAGCAAATACTAAGAAAAAGAAATCATTGAATTGAAAAAAACTTTTGGAAGAGGGTTGGTGATGATCTTTATGAAACCACCATAAAATGCCGTGCATTATATATTTGTGGGTGGCCCAGGCTACCCCTTCCATCATAATAAAAGCTCCTACGTAACTGATCGTATTAATGAGCATGGACTGTCTTATTTTGATGAAAAATTTGGTCGACCACTTTTTGACGGTATTGAAATATACCTTGGATCCGGGAATTGACTATAAAATAATGGGCCAGCCTACCGAGCGGACCCAAAGGAAGTTGGTACTCCACTTTATCAACAACTTTGACCCCTTTATCTTTGGGAATAAACTTATGTTGGTGGACCCATTTTTTAAAGGGCCCCTTCTTTTGTTCATCTACAAAATAATAAGGGGGTTCACAGGTAGTGATTTTGGAAACCCACCGAAGCGGGATTTTAAACAAAGGAGTGACCGTATATTGTATTTCCAGTCCTTCTTCCATAATACGCGGAACAGGTGGGTGAATAGAAAATGAGAGGTGAGGGGGAGTAATTATTTCCAAGTTAGAGGGATCGCTGAAAAATTCCCATACTTCGGACAAGGAACTTTGCACCAATTGTTCTTTTTGTAATACGTAGGTCCTCATTGGGCCAAGTGTTTTTTTACATGGGATAAACAATAAGGAAACCAAGCTGTATAACGATCAGGGGAATACTTTAGTTCTTCATCGATCTCGGTTATAGCCTTGTATTCCCAATCCGCTACTTCGTCGGGATTAACGGTGGGCGTGTATTGGCAAGTACCGATAAATATATGGTCTAGTTCATGTTCGATCAGCCCGTTATCCAAGGAAAGATGGTAGGTGATATTTCCAATATGTTCTATATTGCATTCTAATCCCATTTCATCCCATAATCGCCGTTTAGCAGCTTCTTTAACAGGCTCATCGGGGGAAGGGTGGCTGCAGCAAGTATTGGACCAACGCCCCGCGGAATGGTATTTATTGGGGGCTCGTTGTTGTAAGAGTAACTCATTGTTATCATTGAAAATAAATATGGAGAAAGCACGATGGAGTTCCCCTGTTTCATGGATACGGGCTTTTTGCTCCGTGCCGATCCGTTGGTCTTGGGCATTAACTTTTATGATCTGAGGCATGGGGGGA
>CAZIGO010000119.1:0-7458 GCA_964538595.1 uncultured Chitinophagales bacterium
GGGTTTTACAGGGTTTAAGTTAATTCCTACTCCAACTCCGTCCACTAAGAGGACAGTGTGATTTTGAGAAAAGAAATAGAATGTAATTGATGAGGCGCCGGTAACCCGACCAAAGTATTGACGCCAGTTTTTTTCACCATCGTAGTAATGATTGCCGGTAGATACTTGGTTGGTGGCTGATATATTTTCTCCAGTATAAGAAATGGTAACTCCTACGTTTTTATCAGGGTTGGTACCTTGGGATCGCATACAATAAAATACATTATAAACTTTTGTAGGTTTTAACTGTATAGTTTGTTTAATGCCACTTTTGCTACTGTCTTTAGAATAAATTCCTATAGCATATTGCCCGTTAATAGAAGAAGAGGCTTCTTTGAAAAGGAAGGCTTGCTTATTTTTCCATCCTGTTAACTGAGCATTTTTCCAATTTTCAAAGTCTCCGTTGGTAGCTAGGTTTGGACCGGAAGCTTTTTGTACGGGGAGGTTTACCAATGAAAAGATAAAAGTGAGACCTACTGTCACCGCAAATATACCCACCACACTCAAGGTGATGATTAGGCGCCTTTTATGGAAAGGCCTCATTTGCGGTTGTTGTTGCAGGCGCATGTTCAAGGGAATCTTGTATATATAAATACGTGGTTCATATCTAAATGTTACAATAAATTAACTTTCCACGTCCATCTTTTTTAGTTGCCTGTATACCGTAGCCCTTCCTATATCTAGTTTTTCTGCTACTTTGTCTACATCATTCTCGTATTTATCAAGGTAGGCTTTAATGATATTACGCTTATAGTCCTTGAGGGTAAGGTTTTCATTGATTACATCGGAAATATCTTGAGACGTATCTATATTTAAATCATCGGGGGTGATTATATTGGACTCCGCTAAAAGAGCCGCTCGTTCTACGGTATTTCTTAGCTCTCGTACGTTACCGGGCCAAGAGTGTTTGAGCAATTTTTTGATGGCCTTTGAGCTGAAAGAAAGATCCCCCAGGTCATTCTGTTTACAAAAATCTTGTAAAAATTGGCGTGCCAATAAGATGATATCATCTCCTCTTTCTCGTAAGGGAGGAAGGTTAATAATCAATCCTTGTAACCGGTAGTATAGATCTTCTCTAAAATTTCCTTCTTCTACCTCCTGCTTTAAATCTTTATTTGTCGCAGCCAATATACGTACGTCCAGTTGTATAGTTTTATTACTTCCTACTCGTACTACTTGCTTATCTTCTATGACTCGCAATAGTTTAACTTGCATAGAAAGACTCATTTCCCCGACCTCGTCAAGGAAAATAGTTCCCTTGTGGGCTTCTTCGAACTTGCCTATTCGTCGATTGACCGCCCCTGTAAATGCGCCCTTTTCATGACCAAACAGCTCACTTTCTACTAACTCAGAGGGGATTGCTGCCATATTAACGGGGACGAAAGGGTTTTTTTTCCGATCAGAATTATAATGGATAGCACGGGCTACTAATTCTTTTCCCGTACCACTTTCTCCGTTAATCAATACGAGAATATTTGTTTGTTCTGCTTTTTGTATAAGTTTAAGGACATTGAGAATAGGGGGGCTATTACCCACAATTTTGTCATATTTGTTTCGATCGACAATCTCAGCTTTTAGATCTTCCACTTCTTTTTGCAAGGAGATATTATCAGCCAGATTTTTAAGAGAGTTTTTAAGTTCGGGCAGGCAGTTTTCGTTTTTAATGATATAATCATCTGCCCCTTGTTTGTATGATTTAACCACAACCTCCACGTCTGTTTGCCCTGATATGATAATTTTTTTAATATTGTTATTGTAACTATCGATCTTTTCCATTAGTTCTAATCCTGAGTTATCCGGTAACAAATAATCGATAATGACTATGTCAGGATTTTCGTGGATATGATTTAAACACTCTTCAGCAGTTGTAAAAGCAGTAATGTCATATTGGAGGTTGTCTTTAAGGGCTGCTTTTACCAGTTTGGTAAAGGTAGGGTCATCTTCAACAAGAAAAATTTTTATAAGCATAGAGTTTGCGCTATGCTTTTCTGAATGGTCAATTTTATAATTCGTTTGAGGAAATTGTTTTATGTAATAGTTTTTTTAAATTTAAGAATTCTTTCTCCAAATTCTCCATTTTTTCTTTATAATACTTAAAATTATTAAGAGGAGTACCATTTGATTTTTCTTCTAATTCAGTCTTTATTTCAGTTTCAATTTCTCGCGCTTTTTCAGCCAGTTGAGTAAACCCCATGGAACCGGCGCTGCCTGCAAATGAATGTAGTTTTCTCGTCATTTTATGCAAGACTGATGGATCATAAGTTTTATTGTATTCATTATACTTTTTTTGAGCTTGCTTGATATAATCTTCACTATTTTCTATAAATTCGGTAAATAGCTCGGGAGCTTGAGCTCCTACCATAGATTTAAACTTCGCTATTTTGGTTTGTATATTTTTTGTATTGTAAGAACTATTATTTGTGGAGGCAACCGCGCTGTTGAAGGAATTATTAGATATTGAAGATGTCCTTTTTTGTATATGCCTTCGTAAGGTATCCAGCTTAATTGGCTTTATTAAACAATCTTTTACACCTAATGACAGGAGCTCTTGTTCGTCCTTTTGCTGTAAGCTTTTTGCGGTAAGGAATATGATACGCTCCATAACTTCTGGTGCCTCTTTTTTAAGGCGTTGGGCTACTTCTAAGCCACTGATATCCGGCATTTGAATATCTAAAAGTATGAGGTCATAATCTTCTTGCTGGGCTTTACGCAACCCCTCTTTGCCGTTATTTGCAATACTTACCGATCCTCCTATTTTCTTGATCATCGAGCGGGTGACTTTCTGGTTAATAGCATTATCTTCGATCAATAGTACATTTACATTCGTATCCCCCTTAGGAAGGTCAGTGGTGGTAGGAGTCTCTGAAGTACTTTTATTCTCTTTGTGAATTTTTTCCTTACTGACTGGAGTCACTGCTAACTCGAACCAAAACGTACTGCCCACTCCTTGTTCTGTTTCTACCCCAATTTCCCCTTCCATTAGGTCTATCAATTCACTACATATTGCCAACCCCAAACCGGTCCCTTCATATTTTCGAGTTAGCCCGGCATCAACTTGAGAAAATCGCTTGAATAATTTTTCTCTCTTTTCATTACTAATGCCTATACCGGTATCTTCTATTTCAAAACGAAGTATGGTTTGATCTGCTGGGGAAACCGAAGAGTTACTAACCTTTAACCGGATATATCCTTCGTGGGTGAATTTAATGGCATTACTCATCAAGTTGTTTAATACTTGGTTAATACGAAGTTTATCGGCTTTGATCGCTTCGGGCACGTTTTTATCAATATGAGCATTGATTTCTAATTCTTTTTGATGGGCTAATTGTTGAAAAGATTGAATCTTGTTTTCAATTAAGGTTTGTATTGAAAAGTTGACCGGGTTTATTTTGACTTCTCGAGCATCTATTTTAGAAAGTTCTAACAGATCATTGATAAGATGAGAGAGCGTTTGGGAAGATTGGTCTATCGCATTTAATTGTTCGTATTGCTTTTCATTTAGCGAAGAACTTTTGAGGACATCAATCATCCCTGTTATCCCATTGAGGGGGGTTTTTAGTTCATGACTAATATTAGCAATAAATTGGGTTTTTGCTTTCGTCGCCTCTTCTGCCATTGTCTTTGCACGAATTAACTCTTTTTCTGCTTCTCGTTTTTTTGTCATATCTCTCACTGTACCCTCAATACCGATGCTTTCCCCCGTCTCATCGTAAATTAGGTGGGCATTAGCTGAAATCGGCATTATAGTACCGTCTTTCTTTTTGAGGTCTGTTTCAAAATTTAAATATTCACCCTCTTCTTCTAGCTTTTTTAAAAGCTCTTTCTCCTCTTCTGGATTGACATAATAATCCGTCACTTTAGTACCAATAACTTCTTCGGGGCGGTATCCCATGGTAGATTCTACAGAGGGACTGATCAATGTGATGTATCCTTCATTGTCAGTACGATAAAAGATGTCTTGAATAGATTCGAAGATGGAGCGGAATTTTTCTTCATTTTGTTTTAATTTCTGCTCCGCTTGTATTCGGTTGGTAATATTGTGAAAATCGCACCAGCAATTTACAAACTCTCCATTACGCATATATGATTTAATGCTGCCGGTTAAGTCTATTCGTTCTCCTTCTTTAGAAATAAAAGCTATTTCTATGTTCTTAAAGTTTTTACCTTTCTCAATTACTTGCTGGAAAATATTTTCACATTGGGGTTTAAGATCGGGGTGGATTATGTCGAATATTTTTAAATCTTCTATTTCTTCTTCAGTATAACCCAGCGTTTCCTCCCATGTTTTGTTAGTATATATTAAATTCCCGTTTTTATCTACACTTTGAATAAGATCATAGGAGTTATCGAAAAACTCTTGTAGCTTGTTCCTTGATTTTCGGATGGCCGCCTCCTTTTGTTTTCTTTCTATAAAGGCTGCCACTTGGTAACCAATAAATTCCAATAAGTTAAGATCTTCCTTGCTATAGGCATTTCGGGAAGTGTAACTTTGTACTACTATGCCTCCTTTGATTTTGCTTTTATGTTGTAAGGGCACTCCTAACCAACATTTGGGTAACTCTCCTTTTATTTCAAGGTTCTTATTATTGATTTTGTTTTTCTTTTGAAGAGCTAAAATATCCTCATCATTGAAAAGGTGAGAGGTGCGAGTGCTTAATAAATATTCGGTCAATCCATTGCTGAAGGGTCGAGAGGGAGGATCTTTAAGGTTCTTTTTGTCACTCTGTTCGTCTACAAAATAGGGGAAGGATAGTCTGTTTTTTTCTTCATCATACAGGGCAATGTAAAAATTACGTGTGTTAATGACAGTCCCCAGTTCATTGTGAATAAAATGAAAAAACTTATCTCTATCGTCGATCTGGTTGGCGGCAGAAGCTATTTTATAGGTAGTGTCTTTAACTTGCTCTGCTTTTTTGTCTTCGGTAATATCTAAGATAGCTCCATCTAAGTACAATACTTGACCCTTCTTTCCTCTTACGGCTTGCCCCTTTTCATAAACCCACTTTATTACTCCGGTGTTGTGAATAATACGGTATTCAATTTCAAAGGATCGTTTTTGTTCGACCTTGCTTTGGACTTGTTCTTGTACTCTTTTTACATCGGCCGGATGAATGATGCTGGCATAGGTGAGTTTCTTATTATGTATGAGTTCATCAGGAGAATATCCGGACACCTCTTTTATCTGATCACTAATGAAATGCATGGTCCAATGCTCGTCATAGTCGCAACGATATATTACCCCCGGGACGTTTTCCACTAAGGTACGAAAGCGTTGCTCATTTTCTCGGAGGGACTCTAAGGCTAATTTACGTTCAGTAACTTCGCGACAATTGAAAACAATACCATTGATGGAAGGATCATCTTTTAAGTTCGTTCCGATAATCTCTAGATATTGGCTACTTCCTTCTTTAGTTAAGAAACGAAACTCTATCGGAGTTTCAACACTATGTTGTTTTAACAGTTGGTTGAAAAGTATCTGGACACTTTGCCGGTCTTCGGAATGAACAAAATTGAATATAGTATCCCCTTCCCAATCCTCTTTGTTATAGTTTAATAATCGAGTGATGGAAGGGTTAACATATTTTACCTGCCCTTTTTTGTCCATTATGATAACAAGATCGGACGAGTTTTGTACTAATGCTCGATATCTTTTTTCGCTTTTTTTGAGGGCATCGACAGCGTTTTTTTCTTCTGTTACGTCGAGCATGCTTATACTGACACCGGTGACTTTCCCTTGTTCCAAAACCGGGTTGAAATTGGCAGAGAGCCAAAAATCATTGACCTCAAATACTTGAGTATAGCTTTTTTCTTCTCTTAAAACGTTATCAATTACGGATAAAAATTTGTTTAGGTATTGATTGGGTGCTCCTTCTAGGGTCTTTTTAATACAGTGGTCCTCCTTAACAGGGACTTGTATTATTTTCTGGTGTAATTCCTTAGCCTTTTTGTTGGCAGCTTTGATCTTCTTTTCACAATTCAATAAAATAAAACCCTGGGTGCTATTATTAAATAGTGCTTGTAAGTTGGCTTGAGATTTTTGGAGGGCTTGTTTGGTTTTATATTGAAAAGTGATATCACGGTAATTCCAAACGCGCCCGATAATTTGGTTATCTAAATACTGGGGTTGGGAATGACGTTCAAATATACGCCCATCTTTAAGTTCTATAATATCATGACTTTTCTTTGCCGGATGGTTGTATAGATATTTGAGGCGTTTGACAAATTGAATGGGACGTTTAATTTGGGGCAAAGCCTGGTTAAGTACTTCCCGTTCGTCCTTTTTCTTCAGTATTTTTTCTGGGATATTCCAAAGGTCGGCGAATTTTTTATTGTAAGTAACGAGGTTCCCTTCCTTGTCGACAGCCATTATGCCGGTGGCGGCTGCTTCGAAAGAAGCCTTGAGTAATGAGTGGGATTGTTCTATCTCTTGTTCCGCTTCTTTTAAATCGGTGATATCTTCGTAAGCGGAAACAAAATATTGAGGGGTGTCATCTGGGGATCTTACAATATTGACAGTAATCTTGACGTAAATAACTTCTCCGTTTTTACGGATAAATCGCTTAATGGTAGAAAAGCTGTCTATCTCCCCTTCTATCAGGTTTTTGCGGTTTTTCTCACTCTGTTCAAGATCGGCAGGATGAGTAATATCTTGAAATCGAAGCTGTTTGAGCTCTTTTTCTGAATAACCAAAGTATTGACAGGCTTGTTCATTTACTTGAAGAAAAGTACCGTCTAAGTCTACCCGTGCCATGCCCACTCCGCTGCGTTCGAATAGTATTTTTAATCGTTTTTGGTTTTTTTTGAGTTTTTGCTCGGCTTCCCGTTTATCGGTTATCACTTCCCCGATGCTGTTCATCCCTATCCGGTTACCCTGCTCATCAGTAATAATAGTCGTATGCCATTTAATAATTTCTTTGCGCCCCTCCTTCGTTAGTATTGTATTTTCAAACCGGTAATTAACCTTGCTTTCTTCATTATATATTTTGGAAGTTTTGTTTCTTGACTCTTGTCGCCGTGAACTGGGCACCATATAGTCGAACCAATTCTTCCCGATGATCTCGTTCCTTTTCCAGCCGATCAGTTCTACCCCATAATCATTGATAAACGTAACTTCACCCTGTGGATTAAAGGTGACAACAATAAGCTCAATATTATTAAATATAGAGCGTAACTTGCGCTCGGATTCTTGTAAACTTTGTTGTTTCTGTTGTAGTTCCTGGGCCCTCTTTTTCTGCGTTATATCTAAAATAGTTCCGATGATAGCCGGTTTTCCCCGGTATTCTATTGTTGAACCAAAAAGTTCTATATCTTTACTTCGACCATTAAAGGTTAAGGCCCTCACTTCAGTGTGAACTTCCGGTGTATCGTTTCTTAAGTGTTCAATAAATTCGCGACGTGCTTTAGGTAAATCATCAGGGT
>CAZIGO010000120.1:0-7458 GCA_964538595.1 uncultured Chitinophagales bacterium
TCCCCTACTCAATATTTCCGCAACTTTCATTCGACAGGGATTAGCCGATGGTAAAGATATGCGCTACTTTTTACCTGAGCCTATTTACAAATACATTCAATCTCATCAACTTTATTCTATATCGCAACATACTTGATTCCCCTTTAATACTGCTATAAAATCATTTCAGAGGAGTTAATTCTATAGCTCTCTTAAAAAACTGTTAATAAATTTTCCCTTACTTGTGTAAAAATGTCCCATTATTGTAAACAAATATTCTCCCCCTTTTTTTCTACATAATTATTGTTAAACAGAATTTATAACTGCTTAATTTTCTACATAAATTTCACAGTATAATAATCAACATTTTAAAAAAATTTTAAAGATTATTAGTTATACACAAGATGTTAAAAACATTTATAACGCTTTTATAATAAGGGAAAAGCTTTTTAAAATTATGTGGATAGTTGTGGAAAAAATAGTTTTTTATAAAAAATCAAGTGATCTTTTAAAAAAATTTTAACAGAATCAACATCCTGATGATGATGTTTTTTTTAATAGTATTTTAAATAAAAAACAAAGGATGTTAATACCCATTACAACTTTAACAAATTAAATACTGTAATTTTTATTAAATTGAATCAGACAAAACGAAATCATTATGGAATTACACAATAAAAAATTTTTAATTACAGGTGGAAGTAAAGGTATTGGAAAAGCTACTGCTGAAATATTAGTTGAGGAAGGAGCGGAAGTAGCCATAACTGCAAGAAATAAAGAAAAATTGGAAAAGACGGCTAAAGAAATTAAAGCTTTTCCTATAACAGCTGATGTAAGTAAAGAAAAAGATGTTGAGAACACTTTTGATCAATACTTTGAAAAGTTTGATGAATTAGATGGTTTAATTAATAATGCTGGTGTGGGTACACGGGCTGAGGTAGATGAATTGGATCGGGAAGCTTTTGAAAAAATTTTTTCTACAAATGTTTTTGGAGCTGCTATGATGGGAAAACACGCTGCAAAATACTTCAAAAAACAAAATAAGGGGAATATTGTAAATATAGGTTCTACGGCCGGATTAAAAGGATATCCGGGAGGTAGTATTTATGTAGGATCTAAGTTTGCTTTGCGCGGAATGACAAAGTGTTGGCAAAAAGAATTACGACCTTATAATGTTCGAGTATTTCAGGTCAATCCCAGTGAAGTTCAAACACATTTTGGAGGAAGAGAAGAATTCGATAAAAATGAATTAAATCCATCAAAATTAAGAGCTCATGAAATAGCTCATACTATTAAAAGCTTATTGACGTTAGAAAACAGAGGTTTTATTCCTGAGTTAGAAGTATGGGCTACTAATCCACAATAGAGTATTAGCTTATGCGGGAAAAATTAGGCAAATATATTCTTGCTTTATTTGGATGGAAAATAGTAAATACTCCTCCTTCCGATATAAAAAAATGTATACTTGTAGGAGCGCCCCATACAAGTAACTGGGATTATATAATAGGAGTGTTTGGAGCGATGAGTGCTAACCTCTCTGCCAAATTTCTAATTAAAAGTGAAGTATTTTTTTTCCCGGTTGGACCGATTTTAAAGTTTTTTGGTGGTGTTCCGGTTGAGCGTGGTAAAAAAAGTAACTTGGTGGATCAGTTAGCTGACTTCATTCGTGATAAAGAAAGAATTCATTTGGTATTTACTCCTGAAGGGACTCGGCAACGCGTAAATCGTTGGAAAACCGGTTTTTATAATGTAGCTCAAAAAGCTAATATACCGATGATATTATGTTACTTGGATTATAAAAAGAAAGAAGGAGGGTTTGGTCCTGTTATTTATCCTTCGGGGAATTATAAGGAAGATTTAAAAAAAATTAAACGCTTTTATAGTAGCATTCATCCTAAATATCCTCATCTTTTCAATCCTCATTTTAATTAATATCTAAGCCTTTTACTTTTCGTATGCGACATATATTTATTTTATTATTTTTCTTATTTATAACTGTAAGTTCTGTTTTCTCTCAACAAAAAGGAAAATGGAAGAATTATAGTGACTTATATAACAATCCGGGTAATTTAAAAATGTATACTTATATCCCCTCTAATTTAGCTGCTTTTCCTCCTTTGGTTGTTTTACTTCACGGGTGTCAGCAGACAGCAAAGGAATTTGCACAGCGTTCAGGATGGACCAAGTTGGCGCGGGAAGAACAATTTATACTATTAGTACCCGAACAACCCCGGACTAATAATATAAAAAAGTGTTTTAACTGGTTTTCTCCCCATGATACAAAAAGGGATCAAGGGGAGACAGGATCAATTATGAATATGATAAATAAAGTACAACAAAAATCGACTGTCGATCAAAGTAAGTTGTATGTAGCTGGATTTTCTGCCGGTGGAGCTATGGCTTTGTCTTTATTAATCAATTACCCGTCCGAGTTTAAAGCTGGTGCAGTATTTTCCGGGTTACCTTTTGGCGCTGCCTCTAGTACAATGGAAGCTATGAAAGTTATGCGTGAGGGGAAGCAATTATCTCCTCAAGAATGGGAAAATGTAGTTGAAAAAAGAGCCCCCAATGCTAATCCTCCTTATTCACCACTTCTTATTTTCCATGGGAAAGACGATGAAGTCGTAGATATAAAAAACGCAAATGGAATTGCGTTTCAGTGGACTAAAATTAATGGTATAGACACTATACCTGATCGAATAGATTATCCTTATCAGGCTAATACCAGGTTAAAACGGCGAATTTATAAAGATAGCTTATCTCAAAAAAATTACGTAGAATATATTACTATTGATCGATTAGAACATCAATATCCGGTTAACCCGGGGAGTTATGAGAACAGAGGGGGAAAGGAAGGTGATTATTTTAGAGATGTGGATTTTTGGGGTACTTATGAGGCGGCTCGATTTTTCGATATAGTTTATTAATACAATATAATCAATGTATCTTATTTCTAATCCATTGAATCATTCTTTTTTCCTTTTGCCAAAAAAAGGAAAATTGACCAAGCAGTAAACCGTAAATAAGTAGAAAAACTTGATAGAGGGGAAATATAAAAATAAGCCAAGTAATAACCTTTAAAGTTAAGGGGGTATTACTTGTATAACCGAATATCCAAAAAATAGCATGGCGGACAGGAAGAATACTCATACCCGATAAGGAAAATACGATCAAGATCAGAACTAGCTCTTTATTAGATTGGATATTCCACTTACTTTTCAATCGATTAAATATTGACAATATTTTATAACATCCTTTTCTTAACATCGTTTTCTTAGCTCATTAATAAATATAAAGTATATAATTAGCGACCCCAAGAAGTATTAATACAAGGCCAGTTATTTTGTGTTCATGTCGTTGCAATCCCTTCCATTCAACTTTTTCCATTCCTTTTTTACCTAGGTATACTAAAATAATCATTCCTACTATAGTTAATGTAAAATATACGATTGCTACAGTAGCTATTCCAGCCCACCCGAGTTGACCTGCAGTAAAGAAATAGGCTTCAATTTCCAAGCAGGGAGATAAAAACATGGCTAAACTCAACATTAGGATAATATTCCCTTTTGATTTTTTTTGAGAGATAGTATCAATGTTACTAAAAGGGGAATGCGTATGCTCTCTTGTACCGATTATAAAGTAAACAATACCTATAATCAAAAGTATAGCAGGAGCTGCTAAAGCCATTATTTGTTGATGTGCTGAAGAAATTTTATAACCGATTAGACCTATTATAAGACCAATAACTATTGTACTTAACGTATGGGCAGCTCCTGTAATGGCTGTAATCCATAGTGTTTCGTAAGAGGACCACTTTTCAGTATTACTGATTGTGATCAAAGGCAACCAGTGATTGGGTATAATTATGTGTAGGACACTTAGTATTACACTTCCTGCAAGTATTTGTAAGAACTGATCCATGCCGATCTAAAAGGGATTATCTCCTATTTTAAGGTTTTGTATTTGGATAAGAAATTGAATTTTATAAAGTACTGTTACATGCTTTATCATGATGGGGGATAAGATAGGTAAATAAATATAACGCTCATTTTTTTAAATAAGTAATATAACTTTAACAATCATCTCCTTTCTGAAGAACAAATAAGTAATGATTGAAAAGGAAATGGGAACGTATACATTGCAATTTCTTGATTTTTAAATTATTAGTGTTAAAAAGTGATTTATACTCATATAAAGAATATTGATGAGGATGAAGTATATCAGCAGGGATCATTCGAAAGAGAAGCTTTACCCAATTGTAGTTATGGCAATCTATACTTATAATTAAGTAGCCGGGGGATTGGAGATGATCAATTAGCCGAGACAAAGCATTGCTTATATTATTAACGTGGTTAAGGGCATTCATACAAAATATATGGGAAAAAGTTTTACTTAATGATAGAGTCTCAATAGAAGTGTTTATAAATTGGGTATGAGGAAAGTGGGAGGGTTGAAACATCGCTATTTTTTGTTGATAATTATTTAGTAAAGGATCTATTGCTGTAACTGAATGATGAGGAAAAACTGTAAAGATGCCGGCTGGTCCACAACCGGCATCCAATATCTTTGCACTTTTATTTATAGTAAGGGGAGGCTTAATACGATCTAATAACGAAGTCCAGTAATTTTTTTTCCACTTATAGTAATTGTAGGAAGACTGTTTCCCTAAATAGTATTGCCACCACTTTAACTCGAAAAATTGAGCAATTTTCCACCGTAAATTTTTGTTTTTTGGATATGTATAAATTTCCTCTTCTGACACCCCGTTATTTCCTTTATCTTATAAGATAATCAAAAATTTTAATTTTGGAAGGACGCAATTAAGACCGGGATGCAGGAGAAATATAAAAATACTGTATTATTGGGTTTTAAACCGGAAAACAAGGATAGAGAAGCAGAGAAAGAATTAAATATATTTTTTATAAACAACTCTTCGTTTCCTCTCAAATATACACTCACCCAACGCTGGGCAGCGGGGAAAATTATATTTGAAGATGAAATAAAAAAGAAAGCATGGCACTTATTAAATCGTTGTACCTTACAGGATTTAGAAGGAAGCAAGGGTTTTGATCTAACAATTGAAAAAGGAGGTTCTTCTTCTCAAACTTTCCACCGTCATCTTTCAATAAAACTAAATCGTATACTTGATTATTATGAAAAATTACCGGTCATTAATCAATCGATGTACGGTTTGGATTGTTTCCCACAAACTTCTTTAAGTTCTTCCTCAGAGAGACAAGTCGATACTACTGATTATCGACAGAAAGAGGGAGCTGCTGAACCGATGAAAGAAAAATTAAAACAGTTGAAACGTCAATGGCTCACAAAGAACAGGAAATCAAATTATAAGGCGTCTGCTACCCCTCCTCCTCAAGTGGTGGATTTACATATTGAACAATTGACGAAAAGTGAAAAAGAAATGTCAAACCATGAAATATTAACTATACAGCTACAATATATGGAAAAAATGTTGGAGCGGGCTGTGACTCATGATTATAATAAGATCACGTTTATACATGGGGTAGGGAAAGGCACTTTACGACGAGAAATCTTCAATATATTGGAACACCATCCCCAGGTAAAAACGTTTAATAATCGATATCAACCGGGATATGGATTTGGTGCTACCGAAGTATTTCTTTAAATTATTATACCAACTTGTTGGACTATCGGTCCTTTTATAAGGAGGACAGGAAAGTCCGGACAACACAGGGTACCGTACTTCCTAACAGGAAGGGGATAGTAGTGGAAGCTGCTATCCACAGCGAGTGCCACAGAAAATAACTTCGGCTTTTATTAAGCCGGAGGTGAAACCCCGAAAATACGGGGTTGGTCTCGGGCAACTGAGATCAGCGGTAAACCTTACGGGTTGCAAGGCCAAGCAGGAGGACAATTTCCCTAAACAGGGAGATAAGGGTTACCCGCCCGATGTTCTTGGGTTGGCCGCTAGAGCCCCGGAGTGATCCGGGAGCCCAGATAAATGATAGTCTTCGACAGAATCCGGCTTATAAACAAGTTGGTTTTATTATATTTTTACAGTTATGGATAATACTCAACATCAAGATCAACTTATTCGTTGTCCTTATTGTGGTCAAATCACTTCCTTAATTTGGGTGCATGGACATGGGCAGTGTGCTGTATGTAATACTAACATCGACGAGTGCTGTCGAGGAGAACAAGCCGGTAATATATAAAATAGTCATCTACAAAACTTTTATTCTATGTTTATTTATTTGTTTCGGTTTATTTTTGCTTTTCTATTATTTATAATCTTCCAATGTCAAGTCCATTCTCAATCTTCTCACCCGGATAATGGGGTATGGAAGAAGTATTATAAAGACAGTACACTGCATATTAAGGGATATTTTAAGCAGGGAGAAAAAGACAGTTTATGGCGTATATATCATAAAAACAAAGTTTTAAAAGAGTTTACTACCTATAAACAAGGGAAGCGTCATGGTTTTTACCTAAAATTTAACGAAAAGGGAATGCTCCAGGAAGAAGGAAATTATAAAAAAGGCAAGAAACACGGTAAATACAAAACTTTCCGGAGTTTAGGCCGATTAAAAAAAGTAAATAATTATCAAAAGGGGAAATTAAATGATACCCAGATAAAATATTATAATAATGGAAGTAAAAAAGAAGTAAGTCTCTATAAAAATGGAGAGAAACAAGGGCCTTCCAAGTGGTTTTATAAAAATGGGCAATTAGCCGTCATCAGTCATTATAAAAATGGGGTGCTACAGGGCCTTCAAAAATCATTTTATAAAAACGGTCAATTGCAAAGTGTCAGTCATTATAAAAATAACTCCTTAACAGGTGAATGGAAAGAGTATTATAAAAATGGAGCGTTAAAAAAGGAAGGAGAGTATAAAAATGGAAAGAAAACCGGAAAGTGGATTATATATAACCAAGATGGGACAGAAGAGTCAACGAAATCCTATAACTAAAATATATTACTTAGCGTTTACTTTTTACCTTTAATAATTTACACTTCTCCGGATTTAAAGCAGTCTTTGTACGATATCGTTGATTTAATTTTCGTAATAGGGGGTCATGACAGATAAGAACCGTATCTCCGGTTTTAATATTGTTTAGCTGCTCGCTGGTAATTTTGTAGCCTTCTTTATTGTAGCGTCTTTTGTAAAACACAATCTGAGGGTGAGCGACAGCATTTACAATAGCTTTGTATTGTTTTACTTGCGGATAATTTTTATGCATATATTTCATCGCTTCCCCATACCGCATATTTTTATTGGGTAAGCGAGAAGTTTGTACTTTTTCGAGGATAGTTAAGTAGGGAGAAAGGAATAGGGTAACTCCGAAGCAAGCTCCTATAATTAACTTTTTTTTATAGGAACTGATATTAAAATAATTTAATAAAATTTTATACATAATAAATATGGTTATCCCAATTAAAAGGGGCAAGGCGACGACCGAGGACGTCGCCACGGAACTGGGCGTCGACGCATCGACGGT
>CAZIGO010000121.1:0-7439 GCA_964538595.1 uncultured Chitinophagales bacterium
AAAATAAAGTGTTGCTATATTACCTGGCTCGTAACTATGATGTGTATTACAAGGATATACATCCCGCTTTATCTTTTTATGAACAATATTTAGAGACCCATGATACGACCCATGAGCAATTTTTACGGTATGCCCGGGACCGCCTGCAAAAACTGAAAGAGAAGGAGCATTTCAGCTTGGATACTACGACGCAATAGTTTTAGTGATATCACTTTTCAATAATGATAAACTCTGTTCGCCGGTTTTGAGCCCTTCCTGCTTTGGTTTCATTAGAAGCAATAGGGGAGGTTTCGCCATAGCCTTCAAATTGAAGCCGTTCTTTAGCTATACCTTGCTTAAGGAGATAATCGTATACTGATTTGGCCCGTTGACGAGAAAGCTCTTTGTTGTAAGCTTTTTTGCCACGATTATCAGTATGTCCGGCAATTTCGATTTTAACGGTAGAGTTATGTTTTAAGAAACGAACAAGGCGTTTCAGTTCTACTTTTGATTTTTCTTTAAGTTTGTACTTGTCAGTCTCAAAAAATATATTTTTCAATACCACTTTTTTCCCTTTTTGTATGGGTTGTAGCGGGATATCCATTTGATAAGGATCAGTGACTTTATCAGGGGGCAGCGAAAAGTGTTCGGAGTAAAAAAGATATCCTCGTTTGGATACATTGAGAGCATATTCTTTGCCTGATGGCAAGCAAACTAAAAACTCCCCATCAACTTCACTGGAAATCGCTGACATGACTGTTTTTCCAGTAGAGAGGTCGATAAGTTCGAAATGAGCTTCTAAAGGTTTTTTATTTGTCGCATCGAAAACTTTTCCTTCAACATAACTCACTGGCTCAGGACGTATAGAGGAGGGAAGTTGAAAACTGTAAAGATCTAATTTCCCAAACCCCTCAAAGCGCTTTGAGGCAAAAAAGGCTCGGTCACCTGCTGCATTAATAACTAAACTGGTTTCAAACCCTTCTGTATTAATAGGATAACCTAAGTTTTTAGGGGAAGTCCAACCCGTATCACCTTTTCGTCTGGTAAGGTATAAATCTTCTTTCCCCATTCCTACATGACCCTCTGAAGAAAAATACAATGTCTTATTGTCCACGTGCATAAAGGGAGATTCTTCATCTTCGGACGTATTAATAGTGGGACCTAAGTTTTGGGGTTTGGTCCACCGGCCCCGCGGGGTTCGTTCCACTTTCCACAGATCCTTTTTTCCTTCCCCTCCGTTTAAATTGGAAGAAAAATAAAGGGTTTGGCCGTCGGGAGAGATAGCCGGCTGTGACTCCCATTTTTTACTGTTTACCGGTGGCCCCAGATTTTGAGGCTTACTCCATTTTTCGCCGCTTCGTTTTGATAAATAAATATCACAACTTCCCATACCGTCCGGGCGGTTGCAGGCCGTAAAAAATATATACCGCCCATCCGGTGTTATGGTTTGGGCCCCTTCATTAAGTTTGGTATTGATATTATTACCTAAGTTATGAGCTTTCAACCATTGTCCCTCTTTTTTATGGCTAATAAAAAAATCTTCGTTATATTTTTGGTCAGGGCGGCGATAAGTTCCTTTAGCGCGCTTCAATTTACGAGTAAAAATAATGGTCTTACCATCTGCTGTAATGGAGGGCAGATACTCCGCGTGTTCACTATTGATCTTTGGCCCCATATTTTTTGGTTCGAAAGGGACCGGATTCTTCAATGCTTTTTTACGAAACCGGGCGTTTTTTAAATGCCATTTTGCCTCTTTTTTATTACTGTACATTAAGCGGTCTCTTGCAAGATATTTTTTATAATAATGGATGGCTTCATCGTACTGTTTCCCCCTAAAGGCGGCTTGCCCGGCATAGAAGTAAGCTTTGTTACCAAAATCAGGGTTGAGTGAAATAACTTTTTCAAAATGATGGAAGGAGGTGTCGTAACTGCCTTTATCTAAAAAAAGTTCGCCTTTTCTCATGTAGGCCTCGGTGTAATCGGGGTATTCTTCTAAAGCTTTGTTAAGGTCTTTATTGGCTTTGTCCAGTTCTGCTTGGTGGAGGTGATCGATGGCTTTTTGATAATATCGGGTGGCTTTATCCGGGATATCTTTTTGGCCATATAACTGCAAGGTTAGTCCTGTCATTATAAACAGAAATGTGGCATATTTTTTCATATTTACCGTTTTAAGGAAGGTTGATGTATTTGTGCATTTGCAAACTCAATTGCCATCGGGGATGTTCTTGTATATAGTTGACAATAAGCGGTAACATTTTTTCTTTTTGACTCCATTCGGGCTGTAAAAATAGATGGCAGGGAGCCTCCATTTGCTCGGCATATCGTTCCGCCCATTGGAAATCAGACTGGTTGTAGACAATAATCTTTAACTCGTCTGCTTGGGAGAGTATTTTTGATCGAGGCGGAGTAAATTTTTTTGGGGATAGACAAATCCAATCGATATACCCACTGAGGGGATGGGCGCCTGATGTTTCTAAGTGAATTTGTAATCCTTTGTTATGAAGTTGTTGGGTGAGGGGGCCTAGAGGGTGCATTAAGGGCTCGCCTCCTGTGATAACCGCCAGTTCAGCATCCGAATTATGAGCTCGATGGGCTATTTGGTCAACGGAAATCCTGGGATAACGTTCCGCTTCCCAAGAATCTTTTGTATCACACCATACACATCCTACATCACATCCTCCTAAACGTATAAAATAAGCTCCTTTACCTTGATGAAACCCTTCTCCCTGTAAAGTAAAGAAATTTTCCATTAAGGGGAGGTGTTGCCCCTTAACAGAAGAAGTAGTGCGCATTGATGTAGAATAATAGGGCATAGATAAACTTATCTATAACCAAATTTAATGGAAAAGTATAAAAACTGCTAATTAAAGGAGTTATGAGGAGGAGCCCTTTTTATGATATTGACGATATAAAATAAATGAATAGATAATAGGAATAACTGAAATGACAAAAAGGAGGCCTATCACCACTGGATAAGTAACTTGGGGAGATATGATCGCTATTATTAGAGCAAGCAGTCCGCCCCAAAACCACAAATAGCCGCCCAGTTTATGCGTTTTACGCCAAACTTTGTCATCTTCTAACGTCCAAGGCGTACGAATACCGATAAACCAGTTGGGTTTAAGCGTTGTCATATAGTTACCGATAATAGAGATCATAAGTAAACTGCCCATCATGATTAGGTGGCCGGTGTCTAAAGGCCAATTCAATGATTCTAATAACGCTAATGTACAAGCCCCTGCTGAAAATAATTGTATAAAAAGACGGATTATATAGTAACTGGAAGAAAAGCGGTTATAGTTATGGGAACGGGGATCCAGCTTCGGTAGAAATAATAGCAATAAATACGTTCCTGCGAGAATAAGCGGCCATACATATTTTGGAGCGTAATCATTGGGCGTTCCCGATATTCCCCATTGTACGGGAAGGTTATTAGGAAGTAGCTCCCAGTAAATGGCCATTATTACTATTGGAATGAGGGTAATAATAATAAGTAAACTCTCTTTAGTAAATTTTCGTGAAAACATAGTTACCTTTTTATATTTGACAGTTGCAAAAACCAATGAACAATTTCATCGATGACGGTTTCATTGATGGAATAAATAACATAACGACCTTGTTTGTCTCGCTCTACTAAATTGGCTCGCTCTAACAGATCTAAATGGTGGGATATACTTGGTTTGGAAATGTCAAACTGATCTGCAATTTCACCGGCGGTTTGATCCTTGTCCCGTAACATTTCTAATATTTTTCGGCGAGTTGGATCATTGAGTGCTTTGAATAGATATTTCATTTATTTAGTTATTTAGATAGTTGTCTAAATATAATATAAAATTGAGAAGGTTAATAATATATTATCATTAAATTTTATTTTGTATTAACATACACCAGCTTCACGGGGCGTAAAATAGTATATTTAATTAGTAGTTAGTGTTCGGCTGGAGGGAGAGTTTAAATTCAATAAAAAGATCCTTATTTAACAGATACTTCCGTTTTAAAGGGGCTTTGTAAAGTGAGATACAGATTATGACTGTTATTTTTTTTATTTGATTTATTTACGTCAATAAAAATATTGGGGAGGGGGCCGCTTTATATTTTATTCTTTATAAGGGACGGAGTTACTAATCAAAAGGGAGCGAATTATATAATATAGGTGCTATTTTTGAGTCGGCTTCAAGAAAAAAGACAGGGACAAGTTTCTAAGAGTAGAAGAGTATTAACGGGTATCTTTACGATTAGCTAAGGGAGAATTAAATTAATAGTAGTTAATAATACGGAGTATGATAGCTAAAGTGATGAAAAGTAAATTTAATTAAATACTTCCCCTTTAGCTGCTTTCAGCGTGTTGAGGAGTAAACCGGTTCGGGTCATCGGTCCCACTCCGCCGGGTACAGGTGTAATGTAACTGGTTTTGGGAGCTACCGTTTCAAAATCGATATCACCTTGTAGTCGGTACCCTTTTTTCTTGCTGTCATCTTCAACGCGGGAGATGCCTACATCTAATACAACAGCATTTTCTTTAACCATATCAGGAGTAACAAAAGCGGGTTGTCCTAATGCTGATATCAGAATGTCAGCTTGTCGGGTATGCTGGGCTAAATGATTAGTTCGACTATGACAAAGGGTAGTAGTGCAATTGCCGGGATAATCTTTGCGAGAGAGTAATATATTGAGAGGTGTTCCGACAATCTGACTGCGACCTAATATAACGCAATGTTTCCCTTCTGTAGGGATATTGTATGCTTGAAGTAATCGTAAGATACCCAAGGGAGTGGCGGAGATATAAGCGGACCAGCCCTTTACCATTCGTCCAACATTGGCGGGGTGAAAACCATCGACATCCTTACTAGGAGCAATATGTCGCGTGATTGTATTGTCATCTATATGATGGGGGAGCGGTAATTGGACAATAAATCCATCGATATTCTCGTCTTTATTTAATTGATCCACTTCTTTTAAAAGGTCTTCTTCACTTATTGTCTCCTCTAACCGGACCAGAGAAGATTCGATACCGATGCTTTTACAATCCTTTACTTTGAAATTAACATACGTTTCACTAGCGGGATCACTACCCACCAGCACGGCAGCAAGGTGAGGTGAGATTCCGTCAGATTTGAGTTCCTCGACTTGTTCGCTGAGTTGTTGTCGGATACGTTGGGCTAATTGTTTCCCATCTAACAGCTTGTAGGTCGTTGTATTTCCCATATTAAAATACAGTAATTCAATTTATCAAAACAGTACGTTTATTTTTTTAGTTTTCGTCCAGCTTCAGTACTTCCATAAAGGCTTCCTGGGGCACGTCAACCTTACCCACTTGTTGCATCTTCTTTTTCCCTTCTTTTTGTTTTTCTAATAACTTACGTTTACGAGTAACATCTCCCCCATAGCATTTGGCTGTCACATCTTTTTTGAGTGCCTTAATGCTCTCTCTTGCTATGACGTTGGATCCAATAGCAGCTTGTATAGGTATCATAAAGTTATGTTGCGGGATAAGGTCCTTGAGTTTTTTACAGAGTTTTCGCCCCATACGGTACGCTTTGTCTTCATGGATAAGCATGGACAAAGCATCGACGGGTTCTTCATTGAGTAAGATATCCATTTTTACCAGGTTCGATTGCCGGTAACCGATCGAAAAATAATCGAGCGAAGCAAAGCCGCGCGACAGCGATTTTAGCTTATCGTAGAAATCAAATACTATTTCTGCCAAGGGCATCTCAAAGCTCAATTCTACCCGGGAAGGAGTTAAGTAGACTTGGTTCTTTATCTCCCCTCGTTTTTTATTAATACAAAGATCCATGATGTTGCCTATATACTCCTCATTTGTAATGATTTGGGCTTCTATGTAAGGCTCCTCAATATAATCGATATGGGCGGGATTGGGGTACTCTTGAGGGTTATTGATCATGATTACTTCATCCCCCTCCAAGTGGACACGATAGGAGACATTAGGGATAGTGGCGATGACTCCTACATCATGTTCACGGTTAAGGCGTTCTTGTAAAATTTCCATATGAAGCATTCCCAGAAAACCGCAGCGAAATCCATATCCTAAAGCAGCTGAACTTTCAGGTTGATAAGTAAAGGAAGCATCATTGAGACGTAATTTTTCAAGGGCCTCTCTTAGTTCTTCAAAATTATCTTTGTCTACCGGGTAAAAACCAGCAAATACCATCGGTTTTACATCTTCAAAACCTTCGATCGGCTTTTCACTGGGTGTGTCAACATGAGTAATAGTATCCCCCACTTTCACTTCGCTTGAATCTTTTATACCGGTAACTATATAACCCACACTTCCAGTAGGTATTTCCTCTTCAGGAAATTTCTTTAAACGAAGGGTCCCGATTTCCATGGCCTCATAAGTACGGCCAGTCTGCATAAATTTTACCTCGTCTCCCTTTTGAATGGACCCATTAAATACGCGAAAATACGCTAATACTCCCCGATAATTGTCATAGATGGAGTCAAATATCAAAGCTTGCAAAGGAGCTTCCGGATCTCCCTCGGGGGGGGGGATACGTTGTACGAGTTGATCTAAAACTTTTACCACTCCCTCTCCCGTTTTAGCGCTGGTCCGCAATATATCGTCCGGATCACAACCTATCAAATCAACAATTTCCTCTGCTACTTTATCCGGGTTGGCTTTATCTAAATCTATTTTGTTGAGGACAGGTATAATTTCAAGATCGTGTTCTAGGGCTAAGTAGAGGTTGGAAATAGTTTGTGCTTGTATCCCTTGGGAAGCATCAACAAGAAGTAAAGCTCCTTCACAAGAAGTGATGGCACGGGAAACTTCATAAGAAAAATCGACATGGCCCGGCGTATCGATGAGGTTGAGCATGTATTCCGATTCATCATCCAACGTCTCGGGCGTATACTTCATCTGGATAGCATGGCTTTTGATCGTAATCCCTCGTTCCCTTTCCAGGTCCATATCATCTAATACCTGCTCCTTCTGTTCTCGTTCTCCTAGCGTATGAGTATTTTCCAATAGGCGATCTGCTAACGTACTCTTACCATGATCAATATGAGCTATAATGCAAAAGTTACGTATGTTTTGTTGGGTAGGCATAGATTATCAAAAGTAGGCATTTTACCTTACTAATACAAGTAATGGTGTATAAGGGGATGGTAAGTAAGTGTTAATCATTTGGAAATATTTTTTTATTTTCCATTATAAATCAAAAAAGGGCTTATGGACTTTCTTCGCATTTGGAGTATTATACTTTTAATAACAGGGGCCATGATCATTAGCTGTCAATCGCCTCAACACAAAAAGGCGGCAGAAAGTTCAGTACAACAGGTTGTTATCACGGGGCACATAATGAATCCTTCCGATTCTTTAGTGCAGTTCAACTATAAACCATTTAAGCGATGGAATCAGTTTCAATCTTCGCTCAATGATAGTAATTACTTTCAGGTCGAAATTCCATTAGGTTATCCCCATTATATAACTTTCCAAC
>CAZIGO010000122.1:0-7384 GCA_964538595.1 uncultured Chitinophagales bacterium
GATATGTGGGGGAAGATGTGGAAAGCATGTTAAGTCGACTCTTACAATCAGCTGACTATAAAACTTCATTAGCGGAAAAAGGCATTGTCTATATAGATGAAATCGATAAGTTAGCCCGTAAACAAGATAACCCTTCTATAACACGGGATGTTTCGGGAGAAGGCGTACAACAAGGACTGTTAAAACTGTTGGAAGGTACGGAAGTGCAAGTTCCTCCCCAAGGAGGAAGAAAACACCCGGAGCAAAAAATGGTAAAGCTGAATACTAAAAACATACTCTTTATTTGTGGAGGCGCTTTTAATGGGTTGGAAAAGGTGATTGCTCGCCGATTAGAAACCCAGGTAATTGGGTACAGTGCCAAACAAAAAAGGGAAAAGATCGATACAGAAAATATGCTAAAGTACGTGAACCCCCGAGATCTTAAAGAATATGGATTGATCCCGGAGCTTATCGGTCGATTACCCGTGGTTACGCATCTTAATCCATTGAGTAAAGAAACTCTCCGGCGTATATTAGTCGAGCCTAAAAATGCCTTGGTAAAGCAATATAAAAAACTGTTTAAATACGAGGATATTGAGTTGCATTTTGATGATAAAGTGTTGGATTTTATAGTCGATAAGGCGGTAGGGCTTAAGTTGGGAGCACGTGGCTTAAGAGGAATATGTGAGGCGATTATGACAGATGCAATGTATGAATTGCCTTCCAAGGAAAATATTGATGAGTTTACTGTTACGCTCGATTATGCCCGGCGTAAATTTAATAAGTTTAAAGATGAAAAGTTGAAAGTAGCTTAAATGAGCCCCTGGTTGATGTAACGTTCTTTTACATGTACCCCTTTTGTTTTTTTCAGGATGACATATACCGTTTAGATCAAGTAGGAGTTGCTCCTCAAGATATTGGTGTAATCCGCGGCTATGCCATATTTGAATTTTTTCGTACTTATAATGGTAGACCCTTTTTGTTGGAGCAGTATCTGGACCGCTTTTTTAATTCGGCAGCGGGTTTAAACTTAACTCCTCCTTATTCAGCTGATCAGATCACCGCTTTTACCAATGAATTATTAGAAAAGAATGAGATCAAGGAAGGCGCTATTCGGATGGTACTGACCGGCGGAGCCACTTCTGATGGCATCAGCTTAGGCACCCCTACCTTTTACATGTTGGCACAACAGGTGCCTCATTATCCCGCTTCTTATTATGAGCAAGGAATAAAAATGAAGACCTATCCATGGGTAAAAAGCTTTCCTCGCATCAAAACAACCCATTATGTAGAGGCAATTAAATTACAAAACTACCAAAAACGTCATCAGGCCCATGATCTCCTATTTTATAATGATAATGCGGTTTCAGAAGGAACCCGAAGTAATTTTTTTCTCATTAAAGGTAAACATCTTATTACCCCGGATAAAGGGGTATTAATAGGGCGTACCCGTAATTTAGTTTTGCAATTAGCAGCAGAAAATTATTCCGTACAGGAAAGAACCGTTGAATTGGAGGAGATACAAGAGGCTGATGAAGCTTTTATTACCAGCACCTCCAAACAGATCATGCCCGTTACCCAGATCGATCAGCATTTGATCAACAGGGGGAAAGTAGGTTCGCATACTCGCTATCTGATGGAACAATTTCATAAGTTTACAGACCAATTTTAAATGTTTAAATTTGTTTCTAATAAAGAGATAAAACCCTTTTTATGGACATTCAGACCAATTATATTCAATTTGACACGCAAGGACATACAGACGTTATCAATATTACAGAGGAAGTACAATCTGAATTAACAGAAAGTGACTTTAAGGAAGGAACCATTACCGTCTTTTGTGTGGGGTCTACAGGAGCTATCACTACTGTAGAGTATGAGCCGGGATTGGCTGATAATGACCTGGCGGAGTTTTATGAAAGTGTTATCCCTTATAATTACGACTACAAGCACCATGATATGTGGGGAGATGATAATGGAGCCTCTCACGTCCGGTCTACTGTCACGGGTACCTCCTTTGATGTTCCCTTTGAATCGGGCAAAATGATATTGGGAACTTGGCAACAAATTATTTTTATCGATTTTGATACGCGACCCCGTTCCCGCCAGGTAGTGGTTCAAATTAAAGGAGTAAAGTAAGTAGAGTGTTATGCAAATAGTACCTGTCAATAGTAGTAGTACTCGACGACAATTTTTGGAACTCCCTTTAAAAATTTATGATGATCAATCCAAATGGATACGTCCCTTAGATGGTGATATCGAAGAGGTGTTTGACCCAAACCAAAATAAATTTTTCCGGAAAGGAGAGGCACAGCGCTGGGTGTTGAAAAGAGATAGTGGAGAAGTGATAGGGCGGGTTGCCGCTTTTTATAACGAAAACAGGGTAAAGAAAAAAGGAGAGCCGCCGGCCGGAGGAATGGGCTTTTTTGAATGTATAGAGGATAAAGAAGCGGCATTTCGGTTGTTTGATAAGTGCAAGGAATGGCTGGAAGAAAGAGGATTAGAAGCAATGGATGGACCTATCAATTTTGGGGAGCGTGATCGGTGGTGGGGTCTTTTAGTGGAAGGGTTTGATCGCGAACCTAATTATCGCTGTAATTATAACCCCCCTTATTATAAAAAGTTTTTTGAAGACTATAGTTTCAAGGTCTATTTTAAACAGTATACCTACTATCGGCCAGTACAGGAGGAGTTGTCAGAAAAAATTAAACAAAAGGCCCACCGTATCCGGCGCAATAAGGATTACCATTTCGATTATATTGAAAAAAATAACTTGGAACGTTATGCTAAAGAATTTACCACGGTATATAATAAAGCTTGGTCCAACCACAAAGGGGTCAATAAGATGAGTGCTAAGATAGCGTTGAAATTAATGCAACAGATGAAACCAGTAATGGATGAAGAGATTGTTTGGTTTGGTTATTATAAAGATGAACCCATCGCCTTCTTTATTATGTTGCCCGAATTGAATCAACTATTTAAGCATGTCAATGGTAAAATGAATTGGTGGGGGAAATTGAAGTTTCTTTGGCACCAATGGCGCGGCACTTGTCGTAAAATGTTTGGGGTAGTGTTTGGGGTTATCCCCGAACATCAGGGGTTAGGCCTGGAAGGGGCTATTGCCAAAGCAGCCGGTGATTATATACAACCGCTTAACAGATATGATGACATGGAGTTGAATTGGATCGGTGATTTTAACCCGAAAATGATGAGGGTGGCGGAATCAATAGGAGCACGTCAAGTAAAAACTCATCACACCTACCGGAAACTTTTTGATGAGAACCAAACTTTTGAGCGCGCCCCTATTATAGATTAAGCAACTAATAGAATTAAGTATTTCAATTTCTCTGTTTCGCTGCTTCCTGGTTTATCTTGTATGATTTATTATCCTTTTAAACTCAATAAAATGGACACTAGTGAAGGGAGCTGTATATAATAGTATTCAAATCGTGATCAAAAAATCAGACACTTTATAACAAATGGTCTTTTGTGTTATTTGTAAGTTGCTGAATGTAAGGGGTGTGAAATGATCCCTATTCTTGGAATGGTGTTTGTTTAAGGGCATCCCTCAATTAAAAGATAGATATTTTATGCGAGCAATATTATTGACGATTGGTATAATCGTACTGACTATCCTGTCCGTTGGAGCGCAGACATTGACCATTTTAGATCAGACAAATTTGTCGCCCTTGGTAGGGGTGAATGTATATAATAAAAGCAAAAGTTTGACGGCCGTTAGCACTGACCAAGGGAAAGTAGATATATCAGCATTTAAAGGAGTAGATAGTATTTTTATTCAGCATTTAGGTTATAAAACTGAGGTCCAATCTTATCGTCAGTTGAGCCAACAAAAAGATAACGTTATCAAATTAGCTCGCCAAGCGTATTCAGCTGATGAAGTAGTTGTTTCAGCAAATCGATGGGAGCAACGGCGAGCTACCATTCCAAATAAAGTAACAAAAGTAGGGGAAGAAAATGTTCACTTTCAAAATCCTCCCACCAGTGCAGATCTAGTGGGATTATCGGATAAGGTTTTTATTCAAAAGAGTCAACTGGGAGGAGGAAGTCCTATGATTCGGGGCTTTGCAACTAATCGCGTATTATTAGTAGTTGATGGAGTTCGAATGAATAATGCGATCTTCCGGGGAGGTAATTTACAGAATGTGATCTCTTTAGATGCTCATTCCGTGAGTAATATGGAAGTAATATTCGGACCAGGATCAATGATTTATGGCAGTGATGCTATAGGAGGAGTGATGAGTTTTCAGACCTTGTCCCCTCATCTCTCTCTCGATACGACAGTTCGGATACAAGGAGAAGGTATGATTCGTTATGCCTCCGATAATGATGAAATGACGGGACATCTCGAGGTCAACATTGGATTGAAAGAATGGGCTTTTCTTACCAGTGTTAGTTATAGCGATTATGATCATTTACGTATGGGAAGTCATGGTCCGGATACTTATTTGCGCCAACAATATGTAGATCGTATTAAGGGTAAAGATACGGTGCTTAACAATCCTGACCCCCGCGTGCAACGTCCCTCCGGGTATAGCCAATGGAACGTTATGCAAAAGGTAAAATTTCGTCCGAATGAAGCTTGGAAAATGCAATATGGCTTCCATTATTCCAAGACTTCTAATATTCCTCGCTATGATCGGCTAATTGAAAAAGTAAATGGGCAGTTCCGGAAAGCTGAGTGGTATTATGGTCCTCAAAAGTGGATGCTACACAATTTATCGGTCAATCATCGGCCGGCAGATGCCTTTTATGAAAAGGCCAAACTTAATCTGGCGTATCAAGATTATACCGAGAGCCGCCATGACAGAGACTTCCAATCTCCTTGGTTACGACACCGCATGGAAAATGTAAAAATTCCCTCCCTCAATTTAGATCTAACCTCATCCATCAGCAAAAATCAGCAGCTCTTCTATGGCATAGAGGCTGTCTATAATAAGGTGTACTCGACAGCGAGCGAGGAAAATATTACCGATGATCAACAACATCTTATAGGAACTCGATATCCGAATAATTCTGATTGGCAATCTTACGCGGCTTATATCATGTGGAAAGGTCATATGGGAGATAATTGGACGTTAACCGGCGGATTACGGTATAATCATGTGTTAGTTAATGCTCAATTAGATACTACTTATTATCCTTTTCCCTTCACCAATATTAATATCAGTACGGGGGCCCCTACCGGTAACATAGGGATCGTTTATCGGCCGGGTACTACTTGGCGTATACGCCTTAATGGAGCCACGGGTTTTAGAGCCCCTAATATTGATGATGCCGGCAAAGTTTTTGATTCGGAACCGGGAAAAGTGATCGTGCCCAATCCTAATTTGAAAGCGGAATATGCTTATAATGTTGATTTAGGAGTGACAAAAGATATCGGTCACCGTGTGACGGCTAAAATAACCGGTTTCTATACGATACTTACCAATGCAATGGTGCGTCGTTTAGCGCAATATAATGGGCGGGATAGTATTGTTTATGATGGTACATTGAGTAGAGTACAAACACTTAAAAATGTGGGGAGTGCTAAGATATATGGGGTGCAGGCCGCCTTATACGCTGATATATGGAATGGATTAAAATTTGAAGGACATTATAATTACACCTATGGTAAAACTTCCGATGGAAAAGCAGTTCGACATGTAGCGCCGCCGTTTGGAGCAGCTCACCTCAAATATGAAAAAGAACAATTGAAGTTGGATCTGTATGCTAAATACAATGGTAAGATTCCTTATAGTCGTTTATCTCCTTCAGAACGAGGTAAACCTCACCTTTATTTGAGTAATGAGGCCGGAAAGCCTTATTCGCCGCGTTGGTATACACTTAACTTTAAAGCTAATTATCAGGTGAACCGGTACTTACAGATGCAAGGGGGCGTAGAAAATATCTTTGATCGCCGTTATAAACGTTACTCATCTGGAATTATTGCGCCCGGCAGACACTATTATGTTACCCTCCGCGGTCTCTTTTGATAATAAAAAAGAGGAAGTCGGGCTATTAACGACCCACCAAATTCAAATGGACGACTTATTATTGGTTTTTTGCTAACTTTCATTATCAAATCGTATCTTATATTTTGAAACGTTTATTTCTATTTATTATTTGTTTGCTCTTTGTGATCGGAGAAGGGGACGCGTTTGCTCAATCTCAAAATGATGGAGGAACTGTAAAATGTTTTGTCTATCACCGTTTTGGTGATGATCGTTATCCTTCTACCAATATCCCATTATCCACTTTTGAATCGCATCTTCAATACCTCAAAAACAATAATTATACCGTATTAACTTTAGGGGAAGCTTTACATCGATTAGGGAGCTCCTCGCACTCGATTCCGTCTAAGACTGCTGTAATTACCATTGATGATGGTTATCAGTCCGTATTAACCGGGGCTGTTCCCCTATTAAAAAAATATAATTATCGGGCGACACTTTTTATTTGTACCTCCTATGTGGGAAATGGGGGGTATTTATCATGGGAAGAACTTCGTCACCTGCAAAAACAAGGTTTTGAAATTGGCAATCATTCCCATTCCCATACTCATTTTTTGAATAAAGCAGGTACTGAACGAGCCACTATCTTTGAAAAGGATTTAGAGCAAGCTGAGCGTTTATTTCAAGAAAAATTGGGACAAACTCCCGATTTGTATGCCTATCCTTATGGTGAATATGACAGTACATTAGTAAAAGTGCTCAAGGAAAAAGGATATGAGGGAGCCGCCGCCCAAAAATCCGGCGTGATTTATCCCCGTGTGTCTCGCTATATTTTACCGCGGTTTCCGATGACGGGTTATTATGGTAAAAGGGAAAAGTTTAAAGAAAAAATTGAGCTGGAACCGTTACCGGTGACCAAAACTCAACCGACAGGTGTAATGACTTCTCCCCAATCCCCTGATTTACAGATTTGGGTTGAAAAGGGAGTACCGATCAGTCCGGATAACTTACAATGTTTTATCAATGGCACTACAGATTGTACCCTCCAATATGAAGAGGTAAAAGGACAACTTCGAATTACTGTCAAAACATCACAGCAGTTTACCACAAGACGTAATCTTTATACTATAACGGCGCCCGGTAAGCAAGGAACCCCTTGGTATTGGTATACTAAATTATGGGTAGTGCCCCAGTTTGATGAGCCTTGATAAAAGAAGAGCGGTGAACTAAAGATATTTTTCGTTAGCGTTGAGCATTTGACGTAAAATTCTGACATATTCCATTCCTTTGGCCGAATACTTTTGGAGTCCAATAGCTATTGTATAAGCGGTGGGTTCTTCCCCTTGATTGCGCATTTGGTAGCGTTCTACTCGTAGTTGTCGATAGGCAGGATGGCTATTAAGATTTCTTAAGTAAGCGCGGACCGAATGAGTCACATCAGGAAAAGCAGCTAC
>CAZIGO010000123.1:0-7313 GCA_964538595.1 uncultured Chitinophagales bacterium
GCCTACTACCACCACTATATGTGAAGAAGAACAAGTAACCCTCACGGCGCAAGGTGCAGATTCTTTAAACTGGTCTCCGAGCAGTGGGTTGAATACGACAACCGGTGATACAGTAACAGCGAACCCGGTGGATAGCACAACCTATATGATTGTCGGTTTTCATCGCAAAAATAGTTGTAAAGATACCACTTATTCCACGGTAGATGTAGATTCCTGTACAGGACTACAAACTTCTACACCACCCTCTACCTTTGATGCTTATATTAACCGTCAATCCGAAAAGTTGATTTTGGAAGTAAACGATATAAAAAGTGAAAAGGGAAAAATTCAAGTATTCAATCAATTAGGACAAGCTATCCTGCAACAAGAAGTTTCATTTGCCGACAATCGAGAAATTAAGAAGATTAACATGCAGGGTATAGAACCAGGGATCTATTACTTAAATATTACAACGCAACATCTTCATTTCAATGAAAAACTGTTGAAAAGATAGTTACTAAATATCTTATAGCCCCAAGGCCCACTTGGGGCTATTTTTTATTATGCGTCCACTATTAACTTATACATACTGTACACTTTTAATACTCTTTTATAGTTTTACGATATCAAAAGCCAACAACGTAACTATAAAACAGGTAACTCTCATTGATAGTACCCACCTCTCATTTAAAATAAGCTGGGAACACAGTTGGCATTTGCCTGATTCCCAACCTCCTGGTAATCATGATGCTGTTTGGTGCTTTATCAAATACCAACCCTACCAATCTTCCTGGCAACATTTGTATCTAAATAAGCAATCATCTAAACACTATGCACAAGACTCTTCCTTATTGAAGGTAGAAGCCAGTCCACGTCAAACCGGGGTATTAATTCGTCGCCATACCAATGGCACAGGCTCTATTGATCAGAAAACAATAACGGTCAAATTAGCCCAGCCCCTTTCTCCCGATTTTTACAAAATACAAGTACACGGTATAGAGATGGTTCATATACCCTCTGACTCCTTTTACATAGGAGATATTCGAAGTAACAATACTTTTCACCGGGGCAATGACAGTTTACCTTATCACATTACTGCTCCACAATCTATTTCGGTAGGTCAGGACTCGACTGACTTATCGGGTCAAGGCACCTATGCCCCCGATACCACTATACCTCAACCTTATCCTAAGGGATATGAAGGACTTTATTGCATGAAATATGAAATCACCCAATCCCAGTATCGCGATTTTTTAAACACTTTAACTTATCAACAACAGGCGCAACGCACCGCTGTTGCTCCCAATAGTTCCCCCAACACGAATGCCCTCACTACCGGAAGCAAAAACCGGAATGGTATTATCATCGCCTCTCCCGGTCAAAAAGATGATCAGCCTGCCCGTTATGCCTGCAATGCCACCAATGATAGTACATATAATCAAACCGATGATGGTCAAAACCGGGCTTGCAACTACTTAAAATGGGCCGATTTAGCGGCATATCTTGACTGGGCCGGTTTACGTCCTATGACGGAAATGGAATACGAAAAAATCAGCCGAGGACCAAAATACCCTGTCAAATTAGAGTTTTCCTGGGGAACGCCCTATATAAAGGATGCCAATGATGTGCAAAACGATGGCACGCCTTACGAGACAGTCTCGGAAAAAGCGCGGGGAGATACCGGGGTAGCCAGTCATGGTTACAGCGGTCCCAGTGGCCCTCTTCGTAACGGATTTAACGGCACCGATACCAGCGGTCGTTTACAGAGCGGCAGTAGTTATTATGGAGTAAAGGAAATGAGTGGTAATGTTTGGGAGCTGGCGGTTACTGTTAACCAAAGCGGATTGCAATTCGAGGGTAAATGTGGAGACGGAAAACTAACAGCATCAGGAGAAACGACACGAGCAAACTGGCCTCAAAAAGACGGAAAGGGGGCAGGTTACCGGGGAGGAGCTTGGAATAGCGGTATACTCACCGGTTTCCGTGATTTAGCGATTTCCGACCGATTTTATGCTGGGGATCCCCCTGATACACGGCTAAATACCGCCGGGGGGCGCGGACTTTTAAATATAACTCCTTAACTATGTTTCACCTTTTTACCCGAACATTTCTATTGACTTTATTCGTTATTACAGCATCATACTTACAGGCTCAAACTTATGCGGGAGGAAAGGGGGATGGATATGCAAAGGCAACGCTGAGTATAGAAGTAGGACAAAAAGAAAAGGAGACTTCCGCTCCGTCGCTTGAGCTCTACCCCAACCCTTTACCCTCAAAAAAGCAGCTTCATATTCGCCTTCCTTCCGATCCGTCCTCTGCTTCACCGGCTAAATTATACTGCTACAATCAATGGGGGCAACTAACCTACCAAACCCCGCTTTATTCCAATAAAACTACTATATCGCTGCCTTCCTCAATATCAAAAGGTCTTTACTATATCCACATCACCACTTCCCAACAGATAATAACGCATTCATTAATGATCGAATAGTAATGAATTTCAGTAAATTTCTCTCCATCCTACAATTACTTATTCTAATGGGAAGCGGGATACATTGCTCCACCGCCCAATCTACGGATACCATGGAAATACCTACCGTAGAAGTAAAAGCTAAGCGCCCCCTTTATCCCATAGGTCGCCAACACTCTCGTTTAGACTCTTCATTGATTAATAAAGAAAAACGGACCTCTACATTGAATCAATTATTAATGGAACACAGTCCGGTCTTTATTAATCAGTATAGTCCGGGCGGATTGGCGTCTCCTTCCTTCCGAGGAACGGGAGCCCGACACAGCGGCGTCTATTGGAATGGTATGGAGATAACTTATCCATCCGTAGGTCAAACGGACCTGAGTCTCTTTCCCGTACATATTTCTGATGAAATACTAATCAAAAAGGGAGGCAGTACTTTAGAAGATGGAGCGGGAGGCTTCGGAGGTAATATTCACCTAAACAATACCTCAACGAATGCTGCTCCCCAATTCCACACCGATTTGACTCAACGAATCGGGAGCTTTGGCAAATATCAAACTTTGGCTACTACGAAATATGGGAATAAAAACTTACAGGGAGCCACAAAATTATTTTATCATAGTGCTCAGAATAACTACCCGTATTATGATATTACACAACCCGACACTCCCAAAGTTCGACAATCTCATGCAGATTATCAGAAATACGGTTTCCTTCAAAACAGTTACTATCATATTAACTCACATCATCAAATTGCCGGCCACCTCTGGGTACAAAAATCCGATCGAGCTCTACCTCCCAGTATGCTAACTGAAGGGACACATCCCCGGCAGACCGATACTTGGATCAACAGTTTGCTTAACTGGCATTATCATAAAAACACCACTACCATTACAGCTCACACCGGTTGGAGCAACACTGCCCTCTCCTATATAGATACTGTAGCCCAAATAAATTCCCGCACTAATTCCCATACTTTCTCCAACCAGGTTACCTGGCAAGAAAACTTCCCTCACCAACTACACCTGGAAAGTCAGCTCAGTTATCGAAGGGAAATAGTACAATCAACCGGTTATAGCACTTTAAAACGGCGCGATATAACAGCTCTCTATAGTCAGCTCAACATCCTTACGTTGCAAAAATTAGACTTCTCTGCCCTATTTCGACAAGAGATAATAGATGGTACCCTTTCTCCTTTTTTACCGGGACTACGTATAACTTACCGGCCGTTTTCCTCTGCTATGTTCTATCTCAAATCAAATATCACCCGAAATTTTGAGCTTCCTTCCCTCAACGATTTATACTGGGATCCCGGCGGTAACCCCGATCTCCAACCGGAGAAAGGATGGAATGCAGAAGCTATCCTGCAATACAATAAATATTTATTAAACAATCGATTATATTTTACTACTCAATTAACCGGTTTCTTTACTCCCATAAAAGACTGGATCAGTTGGGTACCTACTTCCAGCGGAATTTGGGAAGCCCGTAATGTCAAAGAAGTTTGGGCCCGGGGGTTAGAAAGCAGTATCAATATCAAAACCCATTGGCCATCGTTCTATCTGCAAACACAACTCCAATATACTTATACGAAAACAACCACCCATACCAGTACTCAACAAAGCGATTATGCTATCGGCCAACAACTTATTTACACCCCCCTCCATAAAGGTAACGGTTATCTTCGTTTACAGCGACGCAAAGGAGGTTTCCTATCCTATACCCAAACTTATACGGGGAGAAGATACATCAAACCCGACCATAGTTGGTATCTTCCCTATTATGCGCTCAGTCATATAACTCTAGGATACGAAACTACCCTCGGATCTCTACAATTTCGATTACAGGGGACATTAAAAAATATTTTCAATGATCGGTACCAGGTTATTGCTTGGCGACCTATGCCCGGCCGGCATTTTCACCTAACTTTACATCTCAGCTATGCCCATTAAAAAAGCAAGTATTTCCCTTTACATGCTCGGAGTGATGCTCTTGTTTTGGAGCTGCGAAAAAAATGATCCCTTTGGTCCTCAACAGCTACAGCAAGAAGCAACGGACAATAACGACTCTCTCACCTTCGAAAAAGGGGTATATATAGTCAATGAAGGTAACTTTCAACGAGGAAATGCCTCTTTAACCTATTATAACCGTCAACAAGACACTCTTATTCACCGGTTATTTGCCCAACAAAACAATCGCCCCTTGGGAGACGTCTTTCAAAGCATTTATATCTATAAAGAGAACGCCTTTTTAGTAGTCAACAATTCTCAAAAAATCGAGAAGGTATCACTTGCCCACTTCCAATCCTTACAAACACTCAACACTTTAACCTCCCCTCGCTACATAGAGATAATAAATGGCCACAAAGCCTATGTCACGGATTTATATGGTAATCAAATAAATATTTTCAATCCGTCCACGATGACAAAAAAGGGAAATATATCGGTAAGGGGCTGGACCGAATCCATAGTTTCCTTAAACAATAACGTTTTTGTATTAAATAAGGACAGTAGCCGTATACTCAAGATCGACCCTTCCCAAAATAAGATTCTACAACGACGGAAAATAGCAAAGTCGCCCAACAGTATGGTCATCGACAAAAATGGAAAAATATGGGTACTTTGTGATGGAGGGCTCAGCAACAAGTATTACCCGCACCTCTTACGTCTATCTTCCAGTTTAGCCATTGAAGCCTCTTTCTCTTTTGACAGCAAATCCAGCCGACCCGATAATTTAATTATAGATGAACAGAGAGAGGTGTTATACTATATTAACAAAGGCATTTATCGATTTCCTATTCAAAATAACGCGCTCCCCGGACAAACCCTTTTCCCGCCTGGCAATAAAAATTTCTATGCCCTCGGATATGACACCGCCCAACATGAAATTTACGCGGCCGATGCGCGGGATTATCAGCAAAAAGGAGTCATTTACCGTATCCATCCCTCTACAGGGGCTTTTATTGATTCCTTTCAGAGCGGTTATATCCCCAGTGATTTCGCTTTTCGTTAAAGCTTATCATCAACTAAACTATAATCTTTTCCTATCTTTATGATGATCGTTGGTCAGTGCATCTATTCTATATGTATTTAGCAACATTATTATTACAAATTGTACCCTCCTGGGCCCTCCTTTTTGGCATGGCTATGATAGGAGTAGCTGCTTTGATTAACATAGTATATCAAATCGACCGACAAAGAAAAAAGCTCCAATCTACCCGTCCTTCTTCCCCCTCTTCAGCCTCCACTTCCACTGATACAGAAGCACCGCGCTTAATCTCCCACTCCATTAGTAACGAACAGTCAACCTTAAAGGTGAACTTAAAAAACGTAGGAGAACCGCTTATCGTCAAAAATTTAATTGTAGACCGGGATAAAAGTAATTTTTTATTATCGTGGGCTTCTCCGACGCAAGCCGATCAAAAGATCGGTCGCAAACGCATTATGCGGCTGGAATTTTCGCTGTTTGAGGGGATAGAGGATTATAAAGATGCCGCCGGGACTTTTCAATTGATTTACACAGATCTACAAGACCAACGCTATCGACAAACAATCAATATTAAGGATGGAACTATTCATTTAGCTTTCCCACAACCCCAAAAAGAAAAGAAGTAACCCTATGTTCGGAGCTATTGTTGTATTAATTCTTGGGATAGCCGCCCTTTACTTTGCTGGCTTATACGCCTATCATAAATTATTTAAAGGATAAGAAGTGATTTCCCGAAGGGGAAGAACAACGATCAGCATGGCTTTTGACCAAAGTCAGCCGTATTAGAGATAAGCTTTCAAGAACTTCAGATTCGGAGAAGTTTTCAATTTACGCAATCCCTTCTTACGAATTTGCCGAACGCGACCTGTACTTACCCCCAGTTCCTTAGCTATATCATCAAAAGAAACCGGGTAAGTTTCATCCAATCCAAAGGACAATCGAATTACTTTTGCCTCTATCTTATTCAGGCGGGATAAGGCGCTGCTTATCTCCTTTCGCAAAGATTCCTCCTTCAACGATTTTGTAGGAGAAGGGATGTTTTTATCCTCCATCACCTCCTTCATCTCGGAAGCGTCCTTCTCGTTAGAGAGAGGAGCATCGAGGGAAGATTCTTGATTACGAATCGTCATCATGCGAGCCACTTCCTTCGGTGGTAATTTCAAGAGTTCAGCTATCTCCTTTTCCGTAGCCTGTCGCTCATTTTCCTGTTCCAATTGGATGACCGCTTGCGCAATCTTGTTAGCCAACTTCATTCGATTAGCCGGCAGTCGAATCTTATTTTTCTTATCACTGATCGCTTTGAGGATAGACTGGCGAATCCACCAAACAGCGTAAGAGATGAATTTAAATCCGCGCGTTTCATCAAATCGCTTGGCCGCTTCAATCAATCCTAAGTTACCTTCATTAATTAAATCTTCAAGGGGGAGCCCATTATTTTGATATTGTTTGGCTACACTAATGACAAAACGTAAATTACAACGAATCAATTGTTCAAAGGCCTCGTCATCGCCTTTTCGAATACGTTGAGCTAATTCTACTTCTTCTTCAGGAGTTAAAAGGGGTTCTTTTGAAACTTCACGTAAATAAATCTCAATAGACTTATTAACACGGCGCGTTATCTGCTTGGAAATTTTAAGTGCCCTCATCTATATTATTTTTTTAACATTTGAGAGTATTAAAAGTTGGCTATCCTAACGTTACCTTTGCGAACTTTATTATTGAACTTGAAATACTATAACAATTTCCAGTACAAAAATCGTTCAAAAAAAGTGGGATTTTTTGACTCCCAATCGGTTTGAATTTAACCAATAATCACAAAAAAACCAAAAAAGAAGGAACCTTCTTGAGGGCTAGGAACACAGCACTGACAAAT
>CAZIGO010000124.1:0-682 GCA_964538595.1 uncultured Chitinophagales bacterium
CCCCACTACGTTTGAAAATCAAAGTTCCGGGAATGACCTGCAGGAGTGGTTCTGGCGCTTTGGAGATGGAGCTACCTCCAACAAAGAAGAACCGCGTCATACCTATGATGAAGGGGGAACTCCCCGCGTCAGTCTTACAGTAACTGATAGTAACGGTTGTACCCAAACCCATAAGCGCCCTGTCCGTGTAGCGCCTTTACCGGATGCTGCTTTTAGAGCTGATCCTCCGAAAACTACTATCCTCGAACCGACTATTGACTTTACGGATCAGTCGAATAATGCCAATGATTGGCGATGGACCTTCAGTACCGGCGATACGTTATTCGAACAAAATCCTACTTATACGTTCCCGGATACCGGTACTTATATGACCACGTTGCGTACGGTTAATCGGTACGGATGTGTTGATCTGGTAAGTGAGCCGATCGTTATTGAAAAACAGTTTAGTCTTTATATACCCAATGCCTTCACCCCCAATGGAGATGGAGTAACTGATGAGTTTAAACCGGTTACCCTCTTGTATACAATTGAAGAATATAAGATGGAGGTATGGAATCGGTGGGGCGAATTAATATTCCGTTCTAAAAATCCCACCAAAGGCTGGAATGGACGTAAACACAACGAAGGCGAAGTGCTCCAGGACGGCGTATATATTTATGTTATTGAAGTGACCGACTTTAAA
>CAZIGO010000124.1:692-7305 GCA_964538595.1 uncultured Chitinophagales bacterium
GGTTTGAAGGTTATGTGTACTTAATGAAGTAAAGCACATAGATGCACGAGCGTTATGATGCTCGTTCAAAGTTCACAGCTGATGAAGGAATACTCGCCTTCCCCGCTCTTGTATCGGTGATTTGTCAAGTCTTAGTTTTCTTGGTAATATTGAACAAATAGCTTGGGATTTGTGGTTTGTGTTTATCTTATTGTTAAAATATCCGTAACTTTAACCGGTTTGATTGCGTATAATAATAAGAGAAAAAGCTATTATTTTGCCCGGATGTACTTTACATAGCATTGTAAAATATTGTCTCACAACCCTCATTTGTTGGGTAGGGGGGACAGCTTTGCTGGTAAGTCCGGTTGTTACTCACGGGCAGGATCCACATTATTCTCAATTTTATGAAAATCCGCTTTATTTGAATCCTGCTTTGGCGGGGTTGGGAGAGTGTACGCGCTTTATACTCAACTTTCGCGATCAGTGGACGAATATTCAAGACCCGTGGGTAGATAATTCTCATGCCTATATTACCTATGCTGCCTCTTATGATGAGTTTTTTAACACTATTAACGGAAGTGTCGGGGTGCAATTCTGGGGTGATAAGGCGGGAGGTAATATATTGTCTACCAATGCCTTTAATGCTATGTACGCTTATCGCTTGGAAGTTACCGACCGACTGAATGTGCAAGGAGCTTTACAAGCTTCGGTTTATCAGAAAAAGATAAACTTTGACGACCTTGTCTTTGAAGATCAGTTAGATCCCCGGTTTGGTTTAGTGCGTTCATCCACGGCTCCCCAAAATATACCGGAAGGGGGGCGTTCCAGCGTACTCTATCCCGATTTTACCGCCGGTCTTTTTGCTTATGAAAAAAAGTTCAACTATTACGGCGGTGTAGCAGTAAAACATCTGACGCGTCCCAATGAATCGCTGTTAGGGTATACTAGCCGCTTGCCTATGCGACTGACTGTTCATGCCGGCGGAATGTTTCATATCTATGATTATTACGAGGATGAGATGTTTTTAGCGCCCGATATTATGTATACCCAACAGGACAAGTTTCATCAACTTAACCTCGGTTTGCTATGGAGTAATCAACGCTTATTTGCCGGCATATGGGCCCGAATGAATTTCGGTGAGTACAATTTATCCGATGCCCTGATTCCGCGAGTGGGGTTTAAAAAAGGCATTTTCCGTATATCGTACAGTTATGATGCCACTGTGTCGGGGCTGGGGTTGGCTCGTACGTTTGGAGCCCATGAGTTAGCTATTCAATTACGCTTTTGTGAAGAAAAACAAGTGATCAACTGCCCCCGCTTCTATTGATCATTCTTCATACGCCCCTAAGTCAGGATCGCTGTCTCGCATCTTATTTTCCAGGTCATACTTGAGAAAGGTGTTTTTCCCTTTATCAATAGCAGGGGAATTACTTTTTAAACGGTAATCCCCGTTGGTAGCGGTAGATTCAAAAAGCGGGGCGTTGCCGGTAATAACGCTTTTGAATTGCCCGTTTCCCGTGGTATCGTTCATTTTTAAGAGAGCGTGGTCGAAAATCACTTCAAATAAAGCCCCGTCTGTTTGATGCAAGGCTACTTCGCTACTGTCCCGGCTGCCGTATATAATTGTATTGGTGAATACTGCTCGTAACGGCCCCAATAAACGTTGTTGGTTGATTTTCAAGGAGTTAGCGGCTTGTAACACCGGTTTTTCATGTTCTATATTGTCGTTGCTGTAAGTGGCAAAAGTACAGTGTAAGAATTGATAGATGCCTCCCAAGCTTAAGTTAACGGCATGTTCACCACAATTATATACTAAGCAATTCTGAGCACTGATAGTACCCGTTACTCCTAATATACCGGTAGAGAGCATGTTTTTGATAATACTATTGGTCATATACAGCTTAGGATAAGGATGGTTGGGGGCAAGAGAGTCGATGCGGAGACCGACGGTACCATTTTTAATAATGCAATTGTGGAGTTGGTTACTACGACTGGAGGGCAAAAAGTGGATGCCGCCCCATTGACCCGGTTTATTATTAAAGAATGATTCGGTCCGATCGCCGTCGAAAGTGACCGGGTTGTCCAGGGTACCACTGCTGTCACCCACGATTAACGTGCCATTGACAAAAAGTCGCGCGTTTTTATGGAAATGTACATCGGCTCCTTGTTTTATAGCCAGGTAACACCCGGAGTCGATGACCACGTTATTAAGAATAACATGAGGCTTCGTATCGTCCCAGGTGGCGTTACAGGGAAGTTCGCACAACGTAAAAGCTGATCCTCCTGTCTCAAAGGTCTGACAGTTCAAGTTGGCGGTCGAGTAATAATGCGCATTTTGTCCCCACGCTTCTAATATTACTTCTTGATCACGATCGTTCACTTGAAAGGAAACGGCATCATTGATCACGAATGGGGAAGTAGTACTATTAGGATTGATGGTAACTTCTACAAAGATATAGATACTGTCTTGCGGCCGGATAATGACATCCTCATGGTAACTCCCCGGAATGCCGTCTACATTCATACGGAATGACGAGCGCTTTCCGCCTTTGAGGCGGATCTGCGAAATCTTCAATTTTTTATTGTGCGGGTTGAACACTTTGAATTTACGCGTGATGGATGCTTTTTCAGTAAAAATAGTATCAAAGACAAGCGTGTCGGTAGAAAACTGTAATCCTGCTCCCCCTTGTTCTAATAACCCGTCTTTCTTACAGGTAGACAGGGCGAAGAGCAATCCCCCAAGCAATAATAACAGACCGGTTTGTTTTAAGTAACGATAAAAATACGTGGTGTTATAAAGCTGCATAGGCAATCGTCGCAATGCTAACTTTTAATGAAGGATGTTGAAGTAATGTATGGGCACAAGCTTCTAATGTAGCGCCCGTAGTAATAACGTCATCTACTAACAGAACGTGATTTTTGGTGCTTAAGTGTGTTGAGTGGAGTTGAAATTTGTGATGCACGTTTTCCCAGCGCTCATAGCGTTTTTTATAGGTTTGAGAGGGGGTGTGGTGGGTACGGGTTAGGGCTTTCTTCGTCCACGGGAGGCCCATAGCTTTCGATAACCCATCGGCAAAGGCGGCACTTTGATTATAGCCGCGCCTTCTCTCTTTTCGAGGATGAAGGGGGACCGGAACGATCAACTCGATATCGTTAAAGAAAGTATGCTCCTTTAACGTCTGGCCATACAGTTTCCCTATTTTGGTGCCCACCTCGGTACGATGGTTGTATTTGAGGTGATGTAACAACTGCTGTACACGACTCCCTTTCGAAAAATAATAGCAGGCCGTCGCAAATTGGATCGGCACCCGTCCCCAAAATAGTTTGTAAACCGGGTTCTGAGGATCATCGTGAAAATATGTTTTGGGCAAGAAATGTTGACATGTCAAGCACAGAACCGTTTCTCCCCGGTAGAGTTGATCCCCGCAAGATAAACAAATGTTGGGAAAGAAGAGGTGAAAGAGGTCTTGTATAGGTCGCCAAAGCGAAGTCATGATGGTTGAAAAAGTTGATCCATAAGGTCGCCGACGTTAGCGATCCGCACCCGCTCGATGGTGGAAGCATCGTCGGGCGATTTATCGGAGTTATATTTGGAGATAAAGATTTTTTTAAACCCTAACTTGTCCGCTTCGGCAATACGTTGTTCAATACGGTTGACGGCCCGTACTTCCCCGGAAAGCCCTACTTCGCCGGCAAAACAGTACCCTTCGGGAAGGGGTTGGTCTTTGAGTGAGGAAAGGAGGGCGGCAAATACACCCAGGTCGATAGCCGGGTCGGCCACCTGCAGACCACCGGCAATATTGAGAAAAACATCTTTGATGCCCAATTGAAAGCCACACCGCTTTTCAAGGACGGCTAACAACATGTTCAATCGTCGTAAGTCAAAACCGGTGGCGGTGCGTTGAGGAGTGCCATACACGGCGTTACTGACCAACGCCTGGGTCTCTATAAGCATGGGGCGGATCCCTTCGATCGTGGCCCCGATAGCGATGCCGCTTAGTTTTTCTTCTCGCTGCGATAACAAAATCTCGGAAGGGTTACTTACCTGGCGCAGCCCACTGTCCTGCATTTCATAAATACCCAGCTCAGCAGCGGAGCCGAAGCGGTTTTTTATCGTACGCAGCACCCGGTACGCATAATGACGATCCCCTTCGAATTGCAATACGGTATCGACAATATGCTCTAATACTTTCGGCCCGGCGATACTTCCCTTTTTGGTAATGTGGCCGACCAGGAAAACCGGGGTAGCGGTTTCTTTAGCAAATCGCTGAAATTCCCCAGTACAATGTTTTATTTGGGAGATGCTGCCCGGGGGAGAATCTAACTGTTCGGAATAAGCGGTTTGGATAGAGTCAATAATAACGATATCCGGGTCCAGGTGGTCGGTCTGTTTAAATATTTTTTGAGTACAAGTTTCCGTTAGTATGTAGAACTCTTTATTGGCCCCTCCTAATCGCTTGGACCGCATTTTAATTTGACGGGCACTCTCTTCCCCGGCTACGTATAACACCCGGATGGACGGGAGCTGCAGTCCTAATTGCAACAGCAACGTGGATTTGCCGATCCCCGGTTCTCCCCCGATCAGGATAAGGGAACCGGGCACTAACCCGCCCCCCAAGACGCGATTGAGTTCTTCATCGGGAGCCTGGAAGCGTTGTTCGGCGGAGTGGGTGATTTCTTCCAATGTAACCGGCCGTTGGGAAGATTGGCGTTCTTTTTTATCCTTTTTCCATTGCTGCGACGTCGTCTTCTTTTTCTTTTTATTGATTACCTCTTCTCTGTGCGTGTTCCACTCTCCACAAGAAGGACATTGCCCCACCCACTTCGGGGATTCGTGGCCACAATTTTCGCAAAAATATACCGTTTTAGGTTGGGCCATATAACAAAGGTAGGAAAAGGCCGTAATAATTTAGAGGATATAACAATAAGACCTCCTATGCCGGTGAGTGGATGATATTCTTGAGCCCGAAATAATAAAGAGGGAAGAGCGCTAAGGCGGCCGCCATCGTAATACAGCTTTGCCATAGCCCGATATAGGGAATATAGTAGAAACCGAATAAAAAGGTGACACCAATCCCTCCCAGCGTGGAAATAGCATATACTGTGCCGGCAGAACGACCGACATGGGTGACTTCTGTAGTAATAAGACGGATTACCATCGGGGAGACCATCCCAAACGATATTAAGGGAGGAAATAAAAATACCAGACAGGACAGGACAATACCTATTTTAAGAGGAAGATTAATAGTCATTTCCATAATAAAACTGGAAGTCCAGGGCATGAGGCCGGTAAGTATCGCAGAAGCCGCTACAATAAGGTGAAGCGCGTAACGGTGGGGGTACTTTTTCGAAATAGCCCCGCCCCAAAAATAACCGGTAGCGAGCCCGCCTAAAGTAAAACCGAGCACGGCTGCCCAAACGTACAGGGAGTTACCGTAATAGGGAGCTACTAATTTGGCTCCCGCCAGTTCCGTCCCCATCAAACACCCCCCTTCAATAAAAGAGATCAGTAATAGATAAGTGTATGTATAGGTTTCGGAAGTGGTCGGTTTTACCATAACAATTAGGTGTTATCTCAAGTGCTCATCCCAAAATTACTACTTAATTAATATAATTCCTTATTTTGCAATTAATTATTTTATTATACCTCTCTTGGTAAATTTGCTTATAAAAACGGGCAATTTGGGTATATCTTTACCGATTTATTATTGAGAGGGCCATAATTTATGTAATAGCTTTTTTTACAGGGCATCAATCAGGGGGGAAAGAAAATGCTTTCGGAAGAATAAAATAAAATGAGTATATTACTTGGTTCTTGTTGTTGATGAGTCTGAAAAAGATATCATGAAAAGTAACGATGTTTCCATACCGTCAATCTATTTTTTGTGGGTCGTGGCTTTTTTAGAGGGAATCGTTGTGATGACCATCGAATTGATCGGGGGGAAAATGGCCCTGCCCTATTTTGGGAATACATTAGCCGTTTGGACCAGTACCATAGGAGTAACCTTAGGCAGTGTCACCATCGGTTATTTTTTAGGAGGATATTTATCTCATATGAAGCGGCCGGTGTTGGGGCTTTATCTGTTGTTGTGGGTCATTACTGGTTTGTTGATGGGCCTTCCCTATGTAGGGGAGTCTTTAATGAAAGCGACATTGCACTGGCCCATGTATCAGGCACTCATAACCACTCATCTCCTGACGTTAACGCCTGCCCTGGTGGTAACCGGTACATTAAATCCTATACTCATCCAATTGATAACAAAAAGCCCTCATCACAGTGGCCATGTGACGGGTAAAGTGTTCGGCATAGCTACGTTCGGGGGTATTTTGAGTGCTTTTCTGTTGGGGTTTTTGATATTGCCGTACTGGAATTATGAACTCTGCTTTTTTGTGGTGGCCGGTGGGCTATTAGGCGTTTTGCTCGTTAGTTATATCAATCAATCCAATTTATTGTTTCCCCTCCTTCCGGTCATCGGTATCATTGGTTTGGCTTTTCTTTTTTCAATGGAAAAAGGGACTGAATTATTGCAAAATCAGCATATAAAAGAGATTTATGAAGATGAAAGCTTACTGGGTAGAATAAGAGTGGTAGACCATCCCCAAAAAAATATAAGAAAGCTTGCTGTCAATG
>CAZIGO010000125.1:0-5416 GCA_964538595.1 uncultured Chitinophagales bacterium
CATTGATTTCGGAATTATCGTTGATGGAGCAGTGATTTTGACCGAATATATGGTCTATCAATTCAGTCAACACTACCGCACTTTAGAACTTCTTACCGGTCAGGAACTGCAAAGCAAAAAAGATGAAGTGGCTATTTATTCTACCTCTCACCTGATGCGCTCTGTTTTGTTTTCCATGTTCATCATTTTTATTGTATTCGTACCGATACTCACACTTACTGGCGTAGAGGGGAAGATGTTCAAACCCATGGCCTTGACATTCATTTATGCTCTTTCCGGGGCCTTGCTGCTTTGTATCTTTTATGTCCCGATGATGGGAGCATTATTATTGAAGGGTGGACAAGAGAAAACACGATTGGCCCGAGTGGGAAACCGTATTGTCAATTTTCTTTACCGGGGATATTATCCCCTCCATCGGTTAACACTGCGATGGAAAGGAACCACCTTACTGGTAGTGTTGATATTGTTGAGTGTTACGTTTTATCGGTTTCAGCAAATGGGAGCTGATTTTATACCCACGCTGCGAGAGGGAGATCTCGTGGTGGATGTCAATATGGATCCTTCTACCAGCTTGAGTCGTACCAAGAAAGTTTCTTCCCAACTGGAGAACATTTTAATGGACAGCTTCCCGGAAATCACTATGGTGGTTACTCGTATCGGAGCTTCCGAAATCCCGACCGATCCCCATGGCATCGCTAAGTTTCACAGTTATGTGCAACTCAAAAATTATGAACAATGGACAAGTGCCGATAACCTGGAGGAGTTGCAAACGAAAATACGTAAAGACTTGGAACAGATTCCAGGGGCAATGATCCAGATCAACCAACCGATCCAACTTCGGTTTAACGAAATGTTGACCGGTATTTACCAAGATATCGGGGTCAAATTGTACGGTCCGGATTTGGATACACTATGGAAAAAAGCAAATCGGGCCGGCGCTATGATTCGTGATATACGGGGAGCAGCGGACGTAAAAGTGGAGCAAATTGCCGGGTTGCCTCAATTCTCAGTCGATTATCAACGTGAGCAACTTGCTCAGTACGGATTGAACATCAGTGATCTCAACCAGGTGATCCGGTCCTTTCAAGCGGGAGCCAAAATGGGGGTTATCTATCAAGGAGAAAAACGATATAACCTGGATGTTAAATTTCAGGATAAGCATGCCAAGAGTATCGAGGATTTAAGAAGCACGCTGATCAAAACCCCCGCCGGGCCCAACATTCCCCTGGAGGAAGTAGCGGATATCAACTACGAAAGCGGACCGGCTCAAATTTCTCGTGATAATACCTACCGGCGAATTGTGGTTGGAGTTAATGCCCGGAACCGGGATATCGAGTCGTTAGTAGAGGCCATACAACATCAACTGGAAAAGAAGATGAGCTTGCCGAGTGGATATTACTGGGAATATGCGGGTGATTTTGAACAATTACGTCAGGCACAGCAACGTTTGTCAATTGTTGTGCCCATTACCCTACTTTTAGTGTTTGTTCTCCTTTACATTTCGCTGAAATCGGTTAAACATGCTGCTATGATCTTTACGGTCATCCCCTTAGCCGTTGTCGGTGGTATTTGGATTTTAGTTGCCCGGGGCATGGTGTTCAGTGTGTCAGCCGGTATTGGTTTTATTGTTCTCTTCGGCATTGCCGTACTGGACGGGAGTGTGTTGATGAACGTCTTTAACCAGCTCAAATATGAAGAAAATGTGACCAATATTCACAAACGTGTGATCCTCGGAACGCGGAGACGATTTCGCCAGGTTATCCTTGTCTCGGCAGTTGCCATAGGTGGTTTCCTGCCAATGGCTATAGCGGTCTCCACCGGAGCTTCTCTCCAACGTCCCTTATCAACTGTCGTTATCGGAGGGTTGATTTCTACTGCTTTCCTGACGTTGATCGTGTTGCCCATTATTTACAGCTTGTTTGAAGAAGGTCATTGGAAAAAAGGGATTTCTTCGGTAAAGAAATGGTTAGGCCGCGGTTCTGTCATACTGCTTTTGGGCTTGTGCATGACAACCGCCCTTAGTCAAACAACCGATGAATCTTTACCCGAACAGCCGCTTACACTTGAAGAGGCATTGGAAGTGGCTTATGATAATCATCCTAAAATGAAAAAAGCACAACTCAATGTCCGGGAGCAACAAGCCTTGAAGAAGACAGCCGTCAACCTGGGGCGCACAGAACCGTTTTTTAGTCGAACTGAAGGAGGAAGCAGTTCTGAAGCCACTGGTGATATTACCGTATGGGGGGTAGAGCACGAAAATATCAACTTTCCCACCGTTTATATTAAGAGAGGGAAAATGTTAAAGCAGAAAGTTCGACGAAGCGAAGTAAAGGTTAATGTTACCCGGAACAAGCTCCAAAGGAAGGTACGGGAGGCCTATTATCAAGTGCTATATGGCAAGAGCCGGCTCCAGTTGTTTACGTATCTCGACAGTATCTACCGAGATTTCCTGAAAGCTGCCCGAATTCGCTATAAAACAGGCGAAAGTTCCCACATAGAAAAAGTAAGTGCAGAAGGTCGCTATCAGGAAATTCAATTAGAGCAAGAAAAAGCTTCAGCTGACTTGAAACGTTATCAGCAGACATTGAAAAATCTGCTTACCCTGGACACCTCTATTACTATTACGCCGGATACGTTGAAAAAACATCCGCTGACGGTTGATTTGGATACCAGTGCTATCAACAACCACCCGCTGCTCGATTATTTCCATGAGGCTATCCAAGTACACCAACTGCACCAGTCGATAGAATCGAATAAATTATTGCCGGATTTTTCATTTGAGTATGGTCAACAGTCAGGAGTAGGGGGGAGCTTTCCGACTTATCAAATGGCGATAGGTATACCATTATGGTTCCGGCCACAGCAAGGACGTATTCAAGCAGCTCAAATTAAAACGGAAAAGACCCGGGAACAATACCGTAATGCAAAGCTTCAGCTTCAAAAGGAATTTCAATCAGCGGTCCAGGAATATCGGAAGTACAAGGCGGAAGTTAATTATTATCAAAATAAAGGTTTAAAAATTTCACGGGAATTGCTTCGCAATGCCAATAAAAGCTTTAAAGCCGGAGAGATTGATTACATACAATATGTTGAGTTCATTGATCAGGCCGTAGGGATCAAACTGAAATACTACAAAGCTTTAAATCACTATAATCAATCAGTTATCCGTCTCCAATATTTAATGGGGGTATGAACGGCCAGGATATTTAAGACAAAAATAAGCTATATGTATTTAAAAAATATTGTAATTGCTGGAATTTTGCTGTTATTTATCCAATGTCAATCGAATTCTCCCTCGGAAACGGGAGGTAGTGTTGACGAAGGGGAACATCACCATAGGCATGAGGAAAAAAAGCAAGAAAATCATTTTGAAATTATTGAATTGTCTGAAGAAAAGCTTCAATCCATTGAACTGAGGTATGATACCCTTCAAAAGAAGTCCCTGAGTCGTAGTATATCGGCTAATGGCAGAATGAAATTAGCCCCGAACCAACAATCGATGATCAGTTCCGTTATTAGCGCTCGTGTCAAGCAGATCAATGTTATTGAAGGTGATCCGGTACGGAAGGGAGAAGTATTGGCGCTTTTGGAAGGACCTGAAATTATTCGGCTACAACGCAAGTATTTAGAAAACAAGGCACAACTTCCTTATCTGAAAAAAGAATATGAGCGGAAAAAACGATTATTAGAGGAAAATGTAGGGGCGGCACGAAAATTACAAAAAGCCAAAGCTGATTATAAAAAGACGTTGGCCCAAATGCAATCTCAGCGAGAAAACCTGGAAATGCTCAATATATTCAACCAGGTTAAAGCGGGCAATGTTCAGTCTACTGCCCCTGTGGTAGCTCCGTTTAGCGGACATATTGGAGAGGTTTCTGTGAGTCGCGGACAATTTGTAGACCCCCACCAGTCGTTATTGCAAATTCTTAACACCAATAAAATGCATATTGAGCTTCATATTTATGAACGCAATATTCATGCTATTGAAAAGGGACAACATGTCTTGTTTACTTATGCCAATCGTCCCGGCTCATTTAAGGAAGGCCATATCTATCGGGTAGGGAAACAATTTCATCCGGAAAAACAATCTATTCATGTGCACGCTCACATAAAACACCCGGATAGTGTACTGTTAATACCGGGGCTATATATCAATGCCCGTATTCAGGTTCCGGAGCGAACTTCTTATGCTCTACCAGCAGAAACTATCATTAGAGAAGGGCAAAAAACATATGTTTTTGCACCGGCGAAGGCACTGTCCGGCATTTCCGATCAATTTGAGAACTATAACACGGATTCAGCCGGTTCCTCTTTTGTCCGTATTCCCGTAAAAACAGGTTCAACGGATAACGGATATACAAGTATCCGTTCGTTTCCTGATAATATTCCGAAAGATATACCCTTGGTTTCTAAAGGAGCTTACTACCTCCAGGCAGAGATGAAAAAAGAAGTAGGGGGGCATCATCATTAATCGAATCACTATGATAAAATTTTATGTAAAAACATTGAGCTATATAGCAATTGGAGTGTATGGGATATTGGGATTACTCTATTTTTTCAACCCCGGTATTATAACAATGGTGTACCATGTACAATTACCCACTGCAATGGCCAAAACGGAGATTATGGCTTTGTTCGGAGGTTTCTCTATGGGTTTTAGCGGCATTTTATGGTACCAGCTTTATCAATCGGTAGCTCTTTCCGTTATTAGTATGGAATTAATTATTTCTACCACGGGCTTGGTGATAGCTCGTATATTTGGTTTACTTCAATTTGGAGTAAATCAACCGGTAATTGTATATGAATTGGTATCAGAAATAATATTTTTGAGTCTGGTAATGGTAGGGTACTATCAGCTCAAAAAAACAAAGGGGAAAAAGGAGCTAAAGCATCATGACTCCTAAGGAAAAACAAAGCCATTCTCAAAAACGGTCATCCCGTAATATCAAACTTGCGTTTTTTCTCAATCTGTTGTTTACAGTTTTTGAAATAATAGGAGGTTTTTGGACCAATAGTGTAGCTATTCTTTCTGATGCTTTGCATGATTTGGGAGACAGTTTTTCTATTGGTATCTCTTGGTGGATGGAAAAGTATTCTCAACGAAGAGGCGATCAAACCTTTTCATTCGGCTATAAACGATTTTCTTTATTAGGAGCTTTGATTAACAGTGTTGTGTTAATTGCCGGTTCAACGTTTATTATTTATGAAGCCATAGACCGGATTTTTCATCCGGAGCACTCTAATGCTCCCGGGATGGTAATGTTTGCAGTAGTGGGCGTGGTGGTAAATGGATATGCAGCTTGGCGGGTAAGTCACGGTAAAAAAATTAATGAAAGAGTGATCGCTTGGCATTTACTAGAAGATGTGCTCGGCTGGGTGGCTGTGCTGGTGGTAGCCTTGGTATTATTGGTAAAAG
>CAZIGO010000125.1:5426-7272 GCA_964538595.1 uncultured Chitinophagales bacterium
CCATTATCTTGATCCAGCGTTGTCTCTTTTGATTACCATATATGTACTATGGAATGTGATTAAAAGATTACGGGAGACATTAAAAGTTTTTTTACAAAGTGTCCCCCATGAAATTGATTTATATACTATTAAACAACAATTGCAGCAAGTAGATCATGTCCAGTCGCTCCACCATACTCATATTTGGTCATTAGATGGGGAACACCACGTATTTACTACTCACGTTAAACTCAATAAAATCAATAGTTGGAAACAAGTGTTGACGACGAAGAAAAATATTAAAGCTATACTAGCAAAATATCCCTTCAGCCATGTAACGCTTGAAACAGAATTTGATGAAGAAACTTGTTTTATGGACACGCAATAGTCCACTTCTAGATAAAACAATTTAAAACGGGCCTGGTATTTCTCTTGTCCTTTTCACGCTCTTTTCTGAAAGGAGTAATAATGGAGTCATAGTATTTTCCTTAGGATGGCAATATCGTTGTGAGGGAAAGCAGACAGCGGTACTACCTTTTATTTTAGGCAATAAGTAATGAATATATCGTATCTTTTTTGTAATATATTGTATAACTTCATTTTTATTTAACTTATAAAATAAAAATAATTTATATGGCCTTGAGAGGGGTGGTAAGACTATTTGTCATCCTATTCGTTATTTTAGAAGTAACCGGGAGTTATGTGGAGGAGTTGCCTCCTGCTCAACAGGAAAAATTGGATTCCCTTCATCAGCGCCTCGAAAACACTCGAAATGATACTGTTCGTTTGAGTGTCTATAATGAGTTATGTGATTTTTATGTAACAGTCAGTCAATTTGAAAAGGCGGTAAAAGCGGGAAAGAAAGCGAAAGGGATAGCTAAAAAGATAGGAAGCAAGAAAAATTATGCTACGGCGTTGAATAATATAGCAGAGAGTCATAAGTATCTGGCCCAGTATAGTAAGTCATTATCTAAGCATAAAAAAGCCCTCAAAATTCGTCAAAGTCTTAAGGATACACAAGGAATAGGCCATTCCTATAATAATATTGGAGAGATATATAGGTTGAAAGGGGATTACGAGAAGGCTTTAAAAAACTATGAGCAGTCGTTGAAAATGAAGGACCATTTAAGTAATAAAAAAGGGAAAGCCCATACCTATAATAATATGGGCGTGACTTATTTCAGAAAAGGCGACTATGATAAAGCTATCGTGCAATATCAAAAGGCCCTGAAAATCCACGAATCAACAAATCAAAAAGAAGGGCAATCCGATACGCATATTAATATTGCTAATATACATATACGAAAGGGAAATTATGATAAAGCGCTCAACTATCTTAAGAAAGGGTTAAAGTTGAAAAAGGAGTTGGGCGCTCAAGAAGGTGTCGCAAGTTGCTATACCAACATGGGGGTTATTTATGATTATAAAAAGCAGTTTAAAAAAGCATTAAAGTATTATCAGAAGGCTTTACGAACGGCTCAGAAAGTAAATGATGTAAAGACAATGACGATCGCTTATACAAATATAGGTGATATTTATAGTAAAATACATCATAAGGATACCTTGCCTTCTAAGGCGATGAAGTTTAAAGAAAATATCCGGCAATATGGCCGTTTTGCTTTGTTGGACTCGGCCCAATATTATCGTAAGAGAGCATTGAATTTAGCCCAAAAAATTGGTTATCGGACAGTCATAGTAGCTGTTTCACGGGGAATGGGCAAGGATTTGTATGATCGGGGGTTATATAAGAAAGCTATTGCTTATTATCGAAAAACTATGAAAATGGCGGATAGTATGGGGGAATTGCCCCGTTTATATAAGGCGTATGAGGGGTTGGCACGTAGTTATGAGGCGTTGGGTCGGTATG
>CAZIGO010000126.1:0-4836 GCA_964538595.1 uncultured Chitinophagales bacterium
AAAAGAGTTAGCTCCTCCTTCAGTAACTGTTGATGTAACTATTCATTATGGCGCTGAGCCCGTCCTGACCCCGACCGACTCCAAAGAATATGAAGCCGCTGAAAAAGCAATGAAAACAACTTTTGGCAAAACCCCTATTCCCCTTCGCACCGGAGGAAGTATACCTATTGTTCCGTTAATCGAAAAAAACTTGGATATTCACACTATCTTGATGGGGTTTGGCTTAGATTCGGACGCTATTCATTCCCCCAACGAGAGTTTCGGTCTCTTCAATTTTTATAAAGGTATAGAAACGATTCCCCACTTTTATCAAAATTTTGCTGAACAGAGTTAGTGTCACCTAAAGAATCGATCCCCTTCCCTCCTCTATATTCGATGTCCCTCGTTCATTGCTAATACGGATATAGTTTGTACTATAACTAGTTTGTGCGGTCTGTATCAATTTAAATATATAAACTAAAAAATAAAAGGTAGCGGTCCTTGTTATCAAAGTTACTCATTCCCTATATCAAAAGTTGGTGTTGAAATAGAAATAAATAAACCAACAAACAACGATTGTATACATTCATCAGCAAAACTGTACAAAGGAGAGGGGGAAACAAGGAATGTTGATGCGAAGTATTAACTCTTTAGTCTGCTAGCTTTTTAAAACAAGCCGTACAATTCTGCATTGACTTTATTAATCACTTTACCCAAGTCCTCTTCATCATTTTCAAAATCGGTCTTATCCTTATTTATGATCAATAATTTACCTGCATTATAGGTACTTACCCAGGCCTCATATCGTTCGTTAAGGCGTTTTAGATAATCTAGTCGCAAATTTTCTTCATACTCGCGTCCTCTTTTTTCGATCTGGTCAACCAGGGTGGGGATAGAAGCGCGCAAATATATCAACAGGTCCGGGGGACTAATTAAGGAATCTATCGTTTCAAATAAACTTTTATAATTTTCAAAATCCCGGGTCGACATCAAGCCCATAGAATGTAGGTTGGGGGCAAAAATATAAGCATCCTCATAAATGGTTCGGTCTTGTATTACCGTTTCATCCCCTTCTTGGATATCAATAATTTTCCGGAATCGACTGTTCAAAAAGTATATCTGCAAATTAAAAGACCAGCGCGGCATATCCTGGTAAAAATCATAGAGATAAGGGTTATTTTCGACATCCTCAAAATGCGGTGTCCAGCCGAATCGTTCTGCTAACCGTTTTGAAAGAGTGGTTTTGCCGGATCCAATATTTCCCGCTACGGCCACATGCTTAATTTGTTTCTCCTCTTTCTTTTTTTTCTTTTTATGCTGAGATTTTTGCTTAGTCATTGTACGCTATCATATTATTTGCAACCAATATAGGAGTAACTCTACTCAATAATTAACAATATAGGGGGTATTTTTTATTAAAAGAGACTTTTTATTCCAAAAGCTTCTTTGGCGGCCTGTACAGTAGCCCGGCCACTCTCTATAGACTTTTCAGCTCCCTGGCGAGCTACCGACTTAATATATTTTTCATCAGCTGCTATGGCTTTTATCTTCTCACGGAAAGGAGCCACAAAATCCTCCATATCTTTGGCCAATTGTTTTTTCATATCTCCATAACGAATATTGCAACTATTATACTGCTCATTAAAATATTCCCATGTACTTTTGTCAGAAACCAAATGCATCAAGTCGAATATATTCTGAATTTCGGGAGGCTTGGTTTGGTTTTTTTCCGTCGGTCCGGCATCCGTTACCGCACTCATTACTTTCTTTTCAATAGCTTCCGGTGAATCACTCAAGAATATAGCATTACGCGGGCCTTGCGACTTGCTCATCTTACCGCTCCCATCCAAACCGGGAACCCGGATCAACGCTTCTCCAAAATTATAGGCTTGCGGCTGGGGAAACAATTCAGTATTACTTAAATAATTAAAACGCTTGGCATAATCACGCGTCATCTCCAAATGTTGTTTCTGATCCTCCCCCACCGGAACTTTACTGGCCTTATGGATAAGAATATCAGCTGCCATCAACACCGGGTACGTCAGTAAACCAGCATTAATATTATCGGGTTGCTTACGAACTTTCTCTTTAAAAGTTGTGGCGCGCTCCAATCGCCCTTTATAAGCTATCATATTTAATATCGTATACAACTCCAGTGTTTCGGGAAGATCACTTTGAATATAAATAGTGGCTTTCTCCGGATCCACACCACAAGCCAAATACTCGATGAGAGTTTGTTTGACATTTTGATGGAGTTCTTCCGGCGACGGATGAGTAGTGAGGGAATGATAATCAGCAACGAAAAAGAAGCATTCTTCTTGCTCTTGCATTCGTACAAAGTTACGAACAGCTCCAAAATAATTGCCCAAATGTAAATGCCCGGTAGGCCGTATGCCACTAACTACTCGTTCCATCGTGCATTTTTTGCTAAAATACAATAAATAAATGGAGGAAGATAGCTCTTAACCTATTTATCTAACAGGTTGAGTACTTATTTATAAGACAAAAAAATAGTACATATTTGGGGTAATAGTAATTTTTTTGTATAATTGCGCTAATAGAAATTGTCAATCAAAAAATCAATATTATGAAATACCTTAAAATTAACACTTTTCAATTTAGTGTATTGTTATTATTCGCTGCCTTCCTCATGAGTAGTTGTGGGAAATACCCTGAAGGACCGGGGTTCAGCCTACGAAGTAAAAAAGCGCGTGTCGCTAATACCTGGGAGGTGGAATATTCCCAAGATTCAGATGGGGATGAAAATACAGAGGACTTTGAAAATAATACTTATGAATTCACCAAAGACGGCGATGCCACATTTACCGTAAATACTGCTGCCGGTACTTTCACTCAAGAAGGTAATTGGGAATTCGATAACAATAAGGAAGATTTCGTTTTAATATTCAACGGTAATCGCAATACTTCCAAAATTTTGAAATTAAAGAATAATGAATTTTGGATTGCCGATAAAGACGATGATAGTGAGATTCACTTCGTCCCTGCTGAATAAAGCAGTCAACCACTAATTTAATGAAAGGGTAGTATTCAGTTGAATACTGCCCTTTTTTATTATATGTCCTGTTTATTTTATTTCTACCAATCGATACATACCTATGTGGCTAATTTTAAATATTATTCTATCCCTTGTCCCTATTTCTGATGGATAACGGTTAGCGTCACTCTTCTATTTTTAGCCCGGCCCAACGAAGTAGTATTTGGCGCCACCGGCTGCGTACTCCCATATCCTTTTACTTTTAATTGCTCTCCGGACACCCCTTTTTCTACGAAATAGTCGACCACCGACTGGGCGCGTGCTCTGGACAATCGCTTGTTATAAGCATCACTCCCCAGGCTATCAGTATGCCCTGCTACCTTCACAATCAATTTAGGGCGTTTTTTTAAAAATTTTACCCATTGATTAAGCTCCCCATAAGAAGCGGGTAACAATCGGGCCTCATCATAAGCAAAATGTATACGGTTTAATGTAATGGTCATTCCTGCGCTTATATCTCTCTTTTGAAGAGGAGCAGCCGGGCGACGTACACTGATCTGATCAAAATAATAATAAGCCCATTTACGATAGGTCGGTAAAGGTTGGATCTGCAAGTCTTCTTGTTTAACAAAACGACCTATAATAATTTTATTTTCCCCTCCTTTTGCCTTATACCGTCCCCCTAAACGTACCCATCGTTCTTTATCGCCCCAAACGGTATCCCGGTTCATGATATCCGGTTGAATAAAATCAATCAGGTACTGCTGTTTCGTTAAAAATTTTGTTTTTATTTGTTGACTAACGGCCAGTTCCCCCTCGGAAACAAGGGCAATACCTATCCCGTCGATTGCCCATTGTGAGCTATCGGAACAATTAACAAAGGCCTCCACTAAATAGGTACTATCCTTTTCAAGAGGCTCCCGTAAAGTGCCTTGCAAATATTCGCCATACCGCTTTTGAAAATACACTTTTGAATAAAGGCGCATTCCTGCATATCCTTCACCACTATAGGGTAATTGAGAGCCAAATTCATTGTTTGGCACCCCCTGCTGTGTACGATTACAAGCATGGTAATAATCAGTGGTACCATCGTGATACCGTTCAAAGAAAATATGATCGTTCCAATAAGCCGCTCGTGTAATTTGTTGGGGTTTACCCGGGCATTTATAGTAGTATTCAAAATTTCCATTCAGTACCAAATTATTGGTTTTGGTTTCCCTTAATTTTTTATGCAAGGGAGTGACCGTAACTTCATCGATATAATAATAACTCAGGCGTTTTTCCGCTGGCCGCACTTTTTTTGTATTTACGAGGGCTTCCGGATAGAAATTACCGATTGTTAAATATCGCTCACCTCCTTGAGCCAGGAATTTTTGTTTAACCTCTGTCCATTGCTTCTTATCTCCTACCATTTGACCGGCAGGTACATACACTTGTGGTATTTTACCTCGAAAAGAACTGGGACGTCGTTTTGAGAGATAAGCCCCTATAGCATCACTCACTAAATAACTACTATCGGCTAAATTGACGGAGAATCGAACCTCATAAAGTTGGTTTTTGCGCAAAGGCCGGTTCAGTTCTACATAAATAAAAGGAGGAGAACTCTTTTGAGGAGATACCACGGTAATGCCGGCATACCCTCGCCCGCCACTAGGTGATTGGTGTCCATAAGCATTTTGTGGCACTCCCGTTTCCCCTTGAGCACATTGATGAAAATAGTCGGGCATCAAATGGCCCGCCCCTTGCCAATCCTGCACCTTATTAATATTGTTGAGACGCTCCGGACAGGAACGGTGTACTTCAAAGCTGGGATTAGGAACTAAATTTTGAGATAGGCCAACATCCCCCCTTAGTAACATTAC
>CAZIGO010000126.1:4846-7260 GCA_964538595.1 uncultured Chitinophagales bacterium
GCTTACCCATAGAGTAAATACACTAAAAAAGCACCGTATCTTCATGCAATCCATTAACTGATTCAACAGACCAACTTTTCTACGTTTCGCTTTAACTAATAAAATCCTATACTGAACTGCTTCCTGTTTTATAATATACACAAAAAAACGAAAAGCTACCCTGACGATAGTACCAGGCTTGTAGAGTCTGATTTCTTTATAAATGAAAACAGGGGAAATGTTGGCTACACAGGACCTTATTTTATCAAATATATATAACAGGTAAAGCTTATCCCTTCTCTAATATTGATCAGTATACTTGACTTTGGAAAGAGCTAAAATTATGTAAGGACAATCACTTAAAATATCATTGTAATCTGAACCTGCCTAATAGAAAATGGGGAATTGTTGCGGGTTAAACTCATGCATCATTTCGTAAACGGATTCAAATATATCCTCTGCATTGGGTTTACTAAAATAGTCGCCATCAGTACCATAAGCTGATCGATGGGCTGCAGCAGATACAGTTTTGGGTTCCGAATCAAGGTAATAATATCCGCTCTGTTTTTCGAGTACCTGTTGTTTCATATAAGCGGTCGCTCCGCCCGGGACATCCTCATCAATAAACACAACACGGTTCGTTTTCTTTAAGGAGTCTACAATATTTTGATGGCGGTCAAAAGGGACAAGGGTTTGCACGTCTATCAATTCGCAAGAGATATCCATTTCGGCTAACTGCTCCATCGCTACTTGTGCTATTCTAACACAGGAGCCATAAGTAATCAACGTTACATCAGTCCCTTCTTGCAGCACTTCGGGTTGACCTAAAGGAAGGGTAAACTTATCCAGGTTACTGGGTAAAGGTTCACGAATCCGGTATCCGTTCAAAGGCTCAATGATGAGGGCCGGATCGTCTGATTGTAACATTGTATTATAAAAACCAGCAGCTTGTGTCATATTTCGCGGTACTATCACATGTACCCCTCTCATAGAGTTGATTACCATCCCCAACGGAGAACCGGTATGCCATATACCTTCTAATCGATGCCCCCGTGTACGAATAATGAGGGGAGCTTTTTGCCCTCCCTTGGTACGATAATGGAGTGTAGCCAAATCATCCATCGCCGGTTCCAGGCCAAAAATTAAATAATCCAAGTATTGAATTTCAGCAATTGGCCGTAAACCGCGTTGAGCTAAACCAATTCCCTGCCCTATGATGGTTGCTTCACGAATACCGGTATCAAATACTCTCATCTCCCCATATTTTTCCTGCATACCCGCAAAGGCTTGGTTCACATCTCCAAGATAGCCTACATCTTCACCAAAAGCCATGACGCGGGGATCACGATTCAGGGCATGATCAAAACATTTGTTTAATATCTCATAACCAGGGATCTGTTCTGCATCCTCTTCATAATGGGCAGGCACTTTTTCCACCTCCAGGGCAGAATGTTTAGATTGACTGTAGAGATGGGAGTCATAACGTTCAGCATTGACCTTTTCATATTTATTTTTCCATTCGATCAGGGGTTTTCGAATCGCTTTTCCATCCTGGCTCGCTAGACGAAGTACCTTCTTCACGGTTCGCATAATATCTTGGCGTACAGGATTCATGGCATTTTTTAATTCCTTTTTAGCCTCTTTAATTGCTGCCCCATTTTCGCTTTCTTGAGCCATTTTATCAAAAATACCTGATACTTCCTGTATTTCTTCTTTAATAGGTGCCCGAAAAGCTTTCCAGGCGTTATTTTTAGCTTCTTTTGCTCTTTTTTCTGCCTTTTTCTCAATCTCATCCAGCTCCTTCTTACTGGCTAACTCTTGCTCTAATATCCATTCCCGCATCTTTTTGATCGGATCCATATCCTCCTCCCACTGTAAGCGTTCGTCTGTTTTATACCTTTCATGAGAACCGGAGGTAGAATGGCCTTGGGGTTGAGTAACTTCATCAACGTGTATCAAGCAAGGCGTATGTTCTTTTCTTGTCTTGCTTATAGCCTCTTGAAAAATTTTACATAAACCGGGGTAGTCCCATCCTTTTACATAATACACATCCACTCCTCGTTCCTCTTCTTCCGAAGGTTGGAAACCTTCGAACATATCTGCGATCTTTTCTTTGGTGGTTTGATATTTTTTGGGAACAGAAATCCCATATCCATCATCCCATATACAGAAAGCGATAGGAACTTGCTCTACTCCCGCCGCATTCAATGTTTCTAAAAACATTCCCTCCGGTACGGTAGCATCACCCAGGGTACAAAATGTAACTTCATTTCCTTCATTTGAAAATTTATCCAAGTCCTGTAAATTCTCATCGTGACGATAATGTTTAGAGGCCATACCTAACCCTAACGCCCGCGGCATCTGACTACTAATTGGCGAAGAGTCTGCAGCAGAATTTTTCATATCAGTAAGATCTTTCCACTCCCCGTTCTCAT
>CAZIGO010000127.1:0-6745 GCA_964538595.1 uncultured Chitinophagales bacterium
TTGAGTGCATTACGAAGGGCATGTTTGAAAAGAACAATGCGGAATATAAGCCCTTTAGCAACAGCTGTACGGATATAATCCTTTTTCAACACATCCAACATAGCACTTCGTGTTAGCTGTACAATAATTGCAAGAGGGCGGATCCCTAATGTAATCATAGGAAGTATGAGGTTCCCCAACATTAATTGTTGACCTTCAACGGTTGTTTCATATAAACTACCAGTCATTTGAAGCCCTGTATAATTACTTAATAAATAACCAAAAATATAAGCCATTAGTATAGAGGAAAAGAAAGAGGGCGTGGAGATACCTATGACAGATAAAAGTACTGACATTTGATCAAGAAGAGAGTTCTTTTTGATCGCGGCGATAACGCCGAGGAATATACCAATAATACTTGCAAATAACATAGATGAAAAGGCTAATATGGCAGTGTTGGGTATAGATCGCCATAAGATAAGAGTGACAGGTTCTCTCGATTGGTAAGAACGCCTTAAATAAGGGACTTTTGCTACTAATACTTTTTTATTAGAAACAGGGAATAAAGTTTGATAATCGTACTTGCGTTTATTTTGGGGCGTATTTTTGTGAACAGAGATCGGGGATATATCATTGAGGTACATTAAAAATTGGATGTGTATCGGTTCATTTAAACCAAACTCTTCTCGTATTGATTGTAGTGATGCTTTATCTGCCCGTTGCCCTAATGTGAGGCGAGCCGGATCACCGGGCAATACTTGGAATAATAGAAATACAATAAATATAACTCCAAGTAATACCAAAAATCCATAGCCTGTACGACGTACAATAAATTTAGTCATTGTTGACTGACATTTTTTATCTTCTCTTTTAAAACTTTACAGGAGGGTATATCGGTATTGGGCCATTTGCCCAAGACAGTGCCCTTTTTTAATAAAAGCAAACCGGGATTAGATCGAACGATCGTTTTCAGTACGGTAGCGTCTGCTTGGTAAAAATCATAAAATATATCATGCGATTTCCTGAATAAATCTGCTTGTTTATAACCACTTGCCGTTAATCCTACAAATTTGATGTCGGAACATTTTTTCTTTAAACGGTTAATGGTTTTGAAAGCATCTTCCGTTGTTTTATCAATATTATAAGTGACAACCAACATCACAGGGGAAGGATGAGTCAACAGCATATTGGTAACTTCATTTCCCTCAAAGTCTGTAATTGCCAGGTCTTGTATAGTGTTGGGTTTACCTTCTTTGACGAGTTTGTTTTTAGTTTCCTTCCATTCCCACACTGATTGATCCAATTGGCTGACTTCACTGGTTGTAAACTCCTTCGTTTTCCCTGTATTTTTATTTTTGTATACTAAGGTGGATTTATATTCTGGAGCTACTCCGTCATTCATTAATTGAGGGATATTGTTGCCGATAGCATAAGGCCGAAAATCAATGATAGGGATATAGTAAAAGCAATATAAAGAAAGGAGTAAAGTGGCAAGGCCAGCGCCCCATGTGAGCATTTGAGCTTTTTTAAACGAAAAGAACGGTTTAATTTGTTTGCGATATAAGAAAATAGTAAAAATAAATGCCAGCAGGATAATATCTTTAATGAAAGTTTGCAGCGGGGTCAGGGATAAAGCTTCTCCAAAACATCCACAATCTTTGACTTCACCGGTTATTACTGTAAAGCCCGTTAACCCTACAAAAAATAATATCATAGCTAATAATAGTTTACTGAATTGCTTCATCTGTACCCCCAGTAATACAGCTACACCTAGTAAAATTTCTAAGGCGCAAATAAGCATCGAAAGAGGTAAGGAGATAGCACTCAAACGGGCTAAGCCAGAAAAGAAATATTCTCCAAAAACCACAAAATATTCATCCAACTTATAGGAAAATCCTAAAGGGTCAACGGCCTTTACAAATCCGGAAAAAATAAATAGTAACCCTACTATAACTCGACTAGTGGTTAACAGCGCCTTCATGCTTTTCTTGAAGTTTTATCAATGCAAAGATAGCATAATTCATGATATCATAATAGTTTGATTCAATTCCCTCCGAAGCAATCGTTTTTCCTTGATTTTCTTCGATTTTCTTTATGCGAAAAATACGCATTAAAATTAGATCTGTCAAGGAGCTCACTCTCATATCCCGCCAGGCCTCTCCGTAATCATGGTTTTTGGCCTCCATCAATTGGTGGGCTTGATTAGTTATTTCCTGGTATAAAGAGGTTAAGCGGGATTGTTCTATCTCAGGAGGTTTCTTTTCAAAGGTAGTCGTATTTTTTCCGTCTAACTTTATTTGAATTAGGGCAATAATACTGTAATTGACAATACCTATAAATTCGGGAGTAATACCTTCTTCTATAGCTTGTTCTTTGTTTATTTGGATATTCCTGATACGTTTGGCTTTTATAAATATTTTATCCGTAATGGAGGATAAGCGAAGTATACGCCAAGAAGTCCCATAGTCTTGAGTTTTATTGAAGAATACCTCTTTGCATTGGTTGATGACTTGGTTATATTGCTGATTGGTCTTTTTACTCATAATGAGTGCTTGCCATTAACTGTATCAACCTGGTGAAATTGTGTATTTTTGTTTAATGATTGGAAAAATAATGATAAAGGTAATAATTTATTCCTTTTTTTACATGCTGAATATTGTATAGCGTATGAAAGATATACCATCATCTCAAACTTCATATACCATTAATTGTGGGGGGGAGTTAGTGTCGTTTGATATACCCAAAGTGATGGGCATTATTAATGTAACGCCGGACTCTTTTTATATGCCGGAGAGTCGGAAAGCAGTGCAACAAGAAAAGGTGGAGATTGATAAAGTATTAACTCAAGTGAATAAGATGGTGGAAGAAGGGGTGGATATTATAGATATAGGAGGAGTTTCTACACGCCCCGGGGCAGATTTGCTCGATTATGAAAAAGAGTATCAACGTGTTATCCCGGTAATAGAAGCGGTGACCCAACATTTTCCTGACCTTATTATATCAATTGACACTTTCCGGGCAGCGATAGCAGAACAAGCTATTATGAAAGGAGGACACATTATCAATGATGTATCGGGAGGTCAATTGGATGACCAAATGTTTGAGTTAGTGGCTGATTTGCAGGTTCCCTACATCATGATGCATATGCAAGGTACTCCTGAAACTATGCAAGATCAACCTACCTATGATGATGTGACGCAGGATGTAATGGATTATTTTTTGGAGCGAGTGGAGCGATTAAATAAAAAAGGAGTAAAAGATATTATTGTAGATCCCGGTTTTGGATTTGGTAAAACAGTAAGGCATAATTATCAATTATTGAAAAATTTAGATTATTTTAAAAACTTAGATATCCCTCTATTAGCCGGGATATCTCGAAAATCAATGATCAATAAAGTGTTAAATACGCGGCCGGAAGAAGCATTGAACGGAACAACTGTACTTCATACTCTTGCACTGATGAATGGAGCGGATATGATTAGAGTGCATGATGTTGAGCCGGCCCGCCAGGTTATAAAACTAGTCGATTATTATTACCATCTTGTTTAATATCGGATTTTTAGAAGTTCGCTGGCTGGATATTATTGATATCCTGGTAGTGGGCCTATTGTTGTTCCAGCTTTATAGACTTTTAAAAGGCAGTTTGGCCTACAATATTTTTGTAGGCATTATGTTTATTTATCTCTTCTGGTTACTGGTCAGGGCCCTTAATATGCAGTTGCTTTCTACTATCTTAGGACAGTTTATCGGGGTGGGGGTCTTAGCGGTCTTGATCGTCTTTCAACCTGAAATTCGACGCTTTCTCTTGTTTATAGGTCGAGGAAAATTTTTTACACGTGATAATTTTTGGCGCAATTTTTTTACTTCTGATTGGCGCATGGGAGGAGAAGCGGACACCTATTTATTAGAAATTTATAAAGCGTGTCAACGATTTTCTAAAAAAAGAATTGGAGCCTTGATCGTGATTGCTGGGACTTCCCGACTTCAATTTTATACCGATACGGGCGTCTTGATAGAAGGAAATATTACCGCTGATACATTAGAAGCTATATTTTATAAAAACTCTCCCTTGCATGATGGAGCCGTGATTATAGCCGATAATGAAATATTGGCCGCTAAATGTGTTTTACCTGTTTCCGATAATCCCGACCTCCCCTCTTGGGCTGGAATGCGTCATCGTTCAGCAGTGGGTATTACAGAACATAGTGATGCACTGGCAGTAGCCGTGTCAGAAGAAAGCGGTTATATTTCTTATGCTCATGAAGGCATATTATATTCTAATATATCCTTGGATCAACTCTATAGTGTATTGACAGATGCCTTTAAATCAAAAGAAGAAACTCCTTTATCATAATGCCACAAGGCTTAACTTCACTCTTTTTTTGCTATATTACTAACTGGAGTTATAAACTTCTCAAGAATTTAGGTATTCGGTTTTTGTTTTTACTGAACATTTACTAATTTAGAATTGGTCTAAATAAAAATAGTCCACTGTTTATTTTACATTTATTGAAACAAAAAATCTTCCATTATGAGTCAAGATAGAGAAGAAATGATTCAACAGACTACCGGCGAATATGAAGCTGGTTTTGTGACGGATATTGAACAAGATGTGGCCCCTAAGGGGTTGGATGAAGATGTTGTCAAAATGATATCTGAAAAGAAAGAGGAACCGCAGTGGATGTTAGATTGGCGATTGAAAGCCTTTGAATATTGGAAAGAAATGGAGGAACCGGATTGGGTGAATGTAGAATATCCTCCTATCGATTATCAAGATATGAGTTATTTTGCTTCACCGAAACAAGACAAACAACCCGAAAGTTTAGAAGATATTGATCCGGAAATCAGAAAAACTTATGAACGACTCGGTATACCGTTAGAAGAGCAAAAACGGTTGGCCGGGGTAGCTGTCGATGCTGTCATGGATAGCGTTTCTGTGGCTACCACTTTTAAAGAAAAGCTGAAAGAGGCCGGTGTTATATTCTGTTCCATCAGTGAAGCTATCCAGGAATACCCCGAATTAGTTAAAAAATATTTGGGATCGGTAATTCCTCCCAATGATCACGTTTTTGCTGCTCTCAATTCGGCAGTATTTAGTGATGGTTCCTTTGTTTACATTCCTGAAGGGGTAACCTGTCCTATGGAACTTTCTACTTATTTTAGAATTAATGCCCAGGATATCGGTCAATTTGAAAGAACACTTATTGTAGCGGAACCCGGGAGTTATGTGAGTTATTTAGAGGGTTGTACCGCACCTATGCGCGATGAAAATCAACTACATGCGGCTAATGTAGAGCTTTATGCTCATGAGGATGCCGAAATTAAGTATTCAACAGTGCAAAATTGGTATCCCGGCGATATTGATGGGAAAGGAGGTATATATAACTTTGTGACTAAGCGAGGTATTTGTGCAGGAGATAATTCCAAAATTTCCTGGACCCAGGTCGAAACCGGTTCGGCTATTACTTGGAAGTATCCCAGCGTAATTCTGAAAGGAGATAATTCCAAAGGGGAATTCTATTCGGTAGCTGTCACGAATAAACGTCAACAGGCTGATACAGGTACTAAGATGTATCACGTCGGTAAAAATACAAAAAGCCGTATCGTGTCCAAAGGTATATCGGGGGAGTATGGTCAGAATAGTTACCGCGGTTTAGTAAAAGCCACCAAAAATGCTGAAAACGCTCGAAATTACTCAGAATGTGATTCCCTATTGATGGGCGATAAGTGTGGTGCTCATACTTTCCCCTATTTTGAAATTCAAAACAATACTTCTGAGGTGGAGCATGAAGCTACTACCTCCAAAATTAATGAAGAGATCCTTTTTTACTGTCAACAGCGTGGACTGAGCCCTGAAGAGGCAGTCGGCATGATTGTTAATGGGTACGCTAAGGAAGTAATGGAAAAACTTCCGATGGAGTTTGCTGTAGAGGCTAAGAAGTTATTAGCTATCAGTATGGAAGGAAGCGTAGGTTAATTTTTTCTTAATTAAAAGCTTAAAAACACTGTATTTATGTTAAAAATTGAAAATCTGTCTGCACAAATTGAAGACAAAAAGATCTTAGATGGTCTTGATTTAGAAGTCAATAAAGGAGAAATTCATGCTATAATGGGCCCTAATGGATCAGGGAAAAGTACCTTGGCTTCTGTTTTAACAGGTAAGCCGGGTTATGAAGCTACTTCTGGTAAAATTACATATGAAGGAAAGAATTTACTTGACCTTTCTCCGGAAGAACGGGCTCAAGCCGGTATATTCTTAGCTTTCCAATATCCGGTGGAAATACCCGGTGTTTCCAATTCAAACTTCTTAAAATCTGCCGTTAACTCGGTTCGTAAGGCACGGGGTGAAGAACCCATGGATGCCATGGATTTTCTCAAGTTGATGCGAGAAAAAGCTAAGATGGTGGGCTTCGATGAGGATTTAATAAAACGTTCGGTAAATGAAGGTTTTTCAGGTGGGGAGAAAAAACGTAATGAAATTTTCCAGTGTGCTGTGATGGATCCTACATTAGCTATTTTGGATGAAACCGATTCAGGTTTGGATATTGACGCTTTAAAGACGGTAGCTAACGGAGTCAACAAATTAAAAAGTAATGATAACGCTTTTATAATTATAACCCACTATCAGCGGATATTAGACTATATCGATATTGATAAGGTTCATGTGTTATATAATGGTAAAATTGCCAAAACTGGTGATCACAGCTTAGCAGAGAAGTTAGAGGAGAAAGGGTACGAGTGGTTGAAAGAAGAAACTGCTACGGCA
>CAZIGO010000127.1:6755-7222 GCA_964538595.1 uncultured Chitinophagales bacterium
AAATATTAAAAAAAGTAGATTATTCGTATGGCTAAGACAACGACGGCTAAGAAAACTGGCCTCAAAGAGAAGCTGTTAGTCGATTATGAAGTATTTGAAAATAACCTGAAAGAAGAAGAGAAATCTCCTGTCCATGATATTCGTAGAGCGGCATTGGAAAAGTTTAACGAAAATGGATTCCCTTCTACCAAAGTAGAAGATTGGAAGTATACGAATGTACGCTGGATATCAAAAGGAGATTTTGAACAGGTTTCCCCTGATGATGTCCCCGACTTGGATCAGCAGACAATTGAGGACTATCAGATACCTGGTTTAAAAACCAATACATTGGTGATAGTCAATGGTTGTTATGTAGATGAATTGTCTCAAATTCATGAGGATAAAGAAGATCTGTTTATAGGAAGTTTTTCTAGGGCACTTCAGCAAAACCCGGACAGAGTAAAAAAATACTTTGCTCAGTATGCCGG
>CAZIGO010000128.1:0-7171 GCA_964538595.1 uncultured Chitinophagales bacterium
GCTGACGTGATGGTATGTGGGCCGCCCACCCTGATCCCTCAATATATTGAGTCACTCGGTGTTAGGGTAAGTTATGATGTACAGGAAGCCCTTAAATGGGGAGATGTAGCGCTTATGTTGCGTATCCAATTAGAACGACAAAAAGCCAAATATTTTCCCTCGTTACGGGAATATGCCATGTATTACGGCGTCAATCGCTCGCTGCTTGGTAACCATCATGCATCCCGGCCCTATCAACAGAGGGGTAGAGCTGACAAGCGATGTCGCTGACTCTGAACAATCTATCATTTTACAGCAAGTAGAAAATGGCGTTGCTATCCGCATGGCGGTCCTTTACCTGTTGGCCGGCAAGCGACAACCAGAATAGCTCGTGTTCGTTGCTCTTTGGGAGCTTTTTATTATTGAAAGTCGACTTGACTGGATTTGATATGCAGATCTCGTTGAGGAAAGGGGATCGTAATATCATTTTTACTAAAAGTATTATCTATAGCAAATCGGATATCGCTCTTGATACGCTCTACCCGGAAGTCATCCTGCGTCCAGAAAAACAGTACGAATTCCAAGGCCGAATCCCCAAAGTCCTCAAAACGAACATAAGGGGCAGGATTGTCGACGGCTTGAGTATGTTCCTTCGCACATTTTAATAAGCATTTTCTTACTTTATTAACATCAGAGCCATAGGCGACGCCCACTTTAACATCAAAACGGGTGATAGAGCGATTATGGCTCCAGTTCACTACATTATCGAGGATAAATTTTGAATTCGGGATGATCACATCGATATTATCCCGGGTGGTGATCCGTGATGTACGTAATCCGATTTCTTGGACTCGCCCGACAGTGCCGTCGTCAAGTTCGACAATATCATTGATACCGACAATCCCTTCGAACAGGATAATAAGGCCACTGACAAAATCTCCGAAAATCTGTTGAACACCAAAGCCTAGGCCTACCAGGAATGCGGCCGAGCCGGCAATTATGAAAGAAATATCTATCCCTATATTTTCAAGGGCAACCACCGTCGCGATAGTATAAACAAAGTAGCTGATCAGCTTGGTGACCGCCACTTGCCGACTTTCGTGAATCTTATCACTTAAAAAAGTACGCCGGATAAACTTACTGAGTAGCCAAATAAAAACTTTGGCTATCAGGAAAATGAGGATAACAATCAATATGTCAAATGGAGTAAAGGTATACCCTTTGACTTGTATTAGCTTATACTCCAGTATATGCTGCAGGGTAGCCCACATTTAGCTCATACTTGAGTGCTCTTTTTTGAAAGCTTCTTTCAGTTTATCCACATAGTCGAGTTTTTCCCAAGTGAACGTTTCAAAATCGGCTTGTTTACTTTGGCCGTCAAAGTTTACTTCAACGGAACGTTCACCGGGTATTCGTCCCATATGTCCATAAGTGGCGGTAGGTTGGAAAATAGGATTTTTGAGTCCTAACCGGTTGACAATCGCTGCTGGTCGCATGTCAAAAATATCTTTGACTTTGTCAGCGATCTCGCCGTCGGATAAGGTGTCCCCATTCTCATCTTTGACCTGGGCAGTACCGAAGGTGTTTACGTTTAGTCCCACGGGGTCGGCTACTCCGATAGCATAAGCTACCTGTACCGAAACTTGTTTGGCCAGGCCGGCAGCGATCATGTTTTTGGCTATATGACGAGCTGCATAGGCCGCTGAACGGTCAACCTTGGAAGAGTCTTTCCCGGAAAAGGCACCGCCGCCATGGGCACCCCGACCACCATAGGTGTCTACAATAATTTTACGGCCGGTTAAACCGGTGTCACCATGCGGTCCCCCGATAACGAATTTTCCGGTCGGGTTCACCAAATACTTTATATCATCGGTAAACAACTTTTGGATTCGGTCCGGGAATTTCTTCGTAACGCGGGGAATTAGATGTTTGATCAGGTCTTCTTTTATTTGAGATTGCATCTTCTCATCGGCGTCCTCACCGTCCGTGATAAATTCATCGTGCTGGGTTGAAATAACAATGGTATCTATACTGATGGGCTGGTGATCGTCATCATATTCGATAGTTACCTGCGCTTTAGAATCAGGGCGCAAATACTTCATGTGCTCTCCCTCCTTTCGGATAGCGGCCAACTCATAAAGGAGCTCATGAGAAAGCTCAAGTGAAAGAGGCATGTATTTATCCGTATCATCAGTAGCATAACCGAACATCATACCTTGGTCACCGGCCCCTTGCTCTTCCTCATTTTCCTTGTCGACGCCTTGCCGGATATCGCCGGATTGCTCTTCCAAATAGGTGAATACTTCACAGGACTCGGCATCAAACTTATACTCCTTTTTATCATAACCGACATCACGAATAACTTGGCGGGCCACTTCTTCGGCATCTACCCCTTCAGCATCGGATTTGATCTCACCACTGATAATTACTTTGCCGGTCGTGACTAATGTTTCGCAAGCTACCTTAGAATTAGGATCTTGCTTCAAATATTCATCTAATATAGCATCTGAGATTTGGTCAGCTAACTTGTCTGGATGACCTTCCGAAACCGATTCTGAAGTAAATAGATAAGACATAATTTCACTTGTTTTGATGATTGTTTAGAAAAAGATAATATTCCTCATAAGTCTTGGCACAAAATTAATAAAAAGCCGGGGTAATCTATAAAAATAGGCCGTGAATATTAGTAACTAAGTAAGTAGTCGATCTCTTCGGCCACTTTTTCTGTAGAGGGTAGCATGGCTTTTTCCAAACCTTCATTTAAAGGAATAGCAGGGGTATTTTTGGAACCGTAGGTTCGTACAGGCCCGTCGAGGTATTGGAAACAATTTTCGTTGATCATTCCTGCAATGCTCTGGGCGAAGGAAGCTTTTTTCGGTTCTTCGGTCAACACCAAGCATTTATTGTGTTGTTGCACCGATTGATAAATTAAATCCTCGTCGAGGGGGTGCAAGGTGCGCAGGTCGATGACTTCTACCTGGCCGGGAAAATTTTTGGCCGCATTGAGGGCCCACCAAACCCCTACACCATAAGTAATGATTGTCATCGTTTCTCCTTTTTCCGCTTTTTCGTTATCGGCCTTCAGCGCTACGCGTCCTTTCCCTAAGGGAATGATATAATCTTCGTCCGGTTCGATGGTGCGAGCTCCTTCTGTTCCCGGAATGATTGACCAGTATAACCCTTTGTGTTCGAGAGTGACAACCGGATTAGGGTCATAAAAAGCTGCTTTGAACAATCCCTTCATGTCGGCCGCATTGGAAGGATAGACAGTCTTTACTCCTTTGATTTGCATTAATACTGATTCTACACTACCGGAGTGATAAGGACCACCTCCTCCATAGGCACCGGTCGGTACCCGTATCACTGAATGGACGGGCCATTTCCCGCATGAAAGATAATTGGAACGGCTGGCTTCGGTAAATAATTGATTTAAGCCGGGCCAGATATAATCCGCAAATTGTATTTCTGCAATAGGGCGACAGCCGGCTGCCGACATGCCTACCGTACTACCTATAATATAAGCTTCCTGGATAGGGGTGTTAAAGACCCGCTCATCTCCATACTTTTCAGCCAGTGTGGCAGCTTCCCGAAATACGCCGCCCAAGTTGCGCCCAACATCTTGTCCGTATAATAAACTTTCCGGGTGTTCCTTCATAATCTCTTCGACGGCATGTAAAGCAGCATCGACCATTACCACTTCTTCTCTCTTATCGTCCGGCGTGCGCTCTCCTTTCTCCTCTGTAATAGGAGTGGGAGCAAAATGATGGGTCTCCAGATCCTCCGCCGGGTCGGGGTCGGCTGCATTGTAGGCTTTTTCGTATTCTTCGGCTACCTGTTCTTTGGCTTTCTCTTTAATTTTGTCCAGCTCTTTTTGCTCAAAGCCTTCTTTTTCTAAGCGTTTCCGGAGTACGGGAAGCGGGTCTTTTTTATGGTGTGCCTTCAAGTCCGAATCTGGCCGGTACATTTCTTGGCGGACGCCGGAGGTATGGTGGCCCAATAAGGGCACTTTACCATGAACCATAAACGGGCGTCGCTCTTCGCGTACTGTTTGAAAAACATCACGGACGGAAGTATAGCAATCGTGGAAGTCGTTGCCGGTTACTTTAACGACCTCTAACCCTTTAAAACCCTGGGCAAATTCCGGGGCATCCATAGCCCGGATCTCCTCCGCTGATGCAGAAATATCCCAGTCATTGTCCTGTACCAAATAAATGATGGGGTACTGGTGGAGTACTGCCATTTGCAGCGCTTCGGAAGCTTCGCCTTCTGTCAAGGCCCCGTCGCCTACTGAACAAACGACTAAGGGCTTTTTATCGTACTCCTCTTCGTAGAGGCCTTGGGATTCCAAATATTGTATACCCTGAGCTACACCGGTCGTCGGTATAACTTGCATGCCGGTAGCTGAAGATTGATGGGGTATCTTGGGCATGTCCTCCCGCCGTAAGCTGGGATGTGAATAGTAGGTGCGCCCCGAGGAAAAGGGATCGTCCTTTTTAGCATGAAGCTGGAGCATCAACTCATAAGGCTCCATCCCGATGCCTAACAATATTGAATCGTCCCGGTAATAAGGAGCTACATAATCCTGCGGGAGTAATTGTAAAGCTACGGCCAGCTGCATTGCCTCATGACCGCGTGAATTGGCATGAACATATTTGCTGGTCACTTCCTTGTTCGCTTCATACTTGTCCCACATCGCCTTGGCTGTGCACATCAGCCGGTAGGCTTCCGTTAATGTATCCGGGTCGATCTTTTGTTGTTGACTGGATTGCTTTTTGGTTTTCGGCATGATGTAAGTATTTCTGTGAATAATAATAGTAGGTAGTGGGAGGGCAATGCCATTAATCAAAATTACAAAAAAACTGCTATTTGCTATAATTGGAATGATTGAGGGATATTCCGTAAATTTGGTTGTTATGCCCGTATTTTATTGTCCTGATATTACCGGCCCTTCACTGTGTACGTTACCTGAAAAGGAAAGCCACCATGCCGTTAAGGTGTTACGCTTATCGGCGGGAACCACGGTCCAACTCATCGATGGGAACGGGTATATTTATGAGGGAGAGATAAACCAAGCTGATCCCCGCCATTGTAGTATACAGGTCAATAGTTCTACGAAACAACCTCCGCGGGAATATGATCTTCATATAGGGATTAGCCCGCCCAAAAAAAGAGACCGCTTAGAATTTTTTTTGGAAAAAGCTGTTGAGATCGGGATAGATACTATCTCCTTCTTATACGGGGCTCATTCGGAACGGGATAAGGTCCGGGTGGACCGCGCTGAACGAAAAATAACCGATGCTTTAAAGCAATCGGGTAATGCGTACCGGCCGGTCTTGAACAGTATGCAAAAGTTGACCGATTTTTTAACAACTTATGACTCGGGGGAGTATCAAAAGTTTTTGGCTTGTGGCGATCCTGCTCACTCCCAACGCTACTTAAGTCAAGCTTTACAGCCGGGCGGTAAAATTCTTATTTTAATCGGACCAGAGGGAGGGTTTAATGATGAAGAGATCCGTGAGAGTATATCAGCCGGTTTTGAACCCGTCATGTTGGCCGATCATAATTTGCGGACGGAGACGGCCGGTGTGGTGGGGTGCAGTACTGTTTTTATCAATAACAAAAAGCGGTTGGCATCATGAAACGTACTATTTTTATTCTAATATTGGGGGCTTTTTACTTGTGCTCTTCTTTTAATGAGCCGGCAACGATTAAAATAGCACGCCTGAAGTATCAGGGAGGCGGCGATTGGTATGAAGGTTCGACGGCATTGCCCAACCTGATCCAGTTTTGTAATGATCGCCTCAATACCAATATGTATCCGGAGGAAGAAGTAGTAGCGGTGGGGAGCCCTGATATTTTTAATTACCCCTTTATTCACATGACCGGCCATGGCAATGTCATCTTTTCGGAACAGGAAGCTGAAAATTTACGGCATTATCTTATCGGCGGCGGTTTTTTAAGTATCAATGATAGCTACGGCATGGATAAATATATCAGGAGTGAACTGAAAAAAGTGTTCCCGCAGAAAGAACTCGTTGAAATCCCGTACCGTCACGATCTTTACCATCAAAAGTATGATTTCCCCGATGGCGTTCCTAAAATTCATAAGCATGATGGAAAGCCCCCAAAAGGGTATGGTATTATTTACGAGGGACGAGTGGTTGTTTTTTATAATTATGAGGCGGATATCAGCGACGGTTGGGAAGATCCCGAAGTCCATAATGATCCCCGGCGCAAACGCTTAAAAGCTCTTAAGATGGGCGCCAATCTTATCCAATACGCCTTTGAAAATTAAATACGAAACAAAAACAAGGCTCAAGGTTCACGGTTTGATCGCTCGCGTCATTTCACGTTTCCCCGGTGGTCCCGCTAACGTTTCGACGTCGAAGCCAATCGCTTGTAGCGTTCGTTTGACTGCCCCTTTGGCACTGTAAGTGACCAGGAGACCCTCCTTTTTTAACAACCGGTATAATTTCCGGAAGACTTGTTCGGTCCATAGTTCCGGCTGCACTCGCGATGCAAACGCATCAAAGTACACCAAGTGGAAAGTATGGGGGTGGGGCGAATAATCTTGGTAACGCTTTTGTAGCTTTTGTAGCGTAAAATGGTTAGTGATGGAATAATCTTTTTCCCAGGCCTGTCGATGGAAACTTAAAAAAGTGGACGCATAATCGGGTCGTTCTATGAGCTCGCAATAGTTGAGAGCGGAGATAATAGATAAGGGAAGGGGATAAGGTTCAAGAGCAGTGTAATGGATTTTCCAATCGTTGGAAGTAGCAGTTATAAAAGTGAGAAGTGTATTTAGGCCGGTGCCCCATCCTACTTCCAGTAAATACAATGAAATAATAAAAATGGCGTTAGCAGCGCGTAGCCCGTTGTCGATAAAAACATGCTGGGATTCTTGGATGGCGCCGTGCTTGGAATGGTAACTCTCATTAACATTCGGCATATATAAAGTCGGCGACCGATCGCCGGTGGTATGTATTTGCCGGTGGCGAGTCAGCCAAGAAGGTCCGGAGGTTGGTTTGTTTTTATTCACTGTTATCAGTAAATCGATTTGCTATATTGAAGTGCAGGCCAATGTTAAATCCCCAGGGCTGATAGCTCAAATTCTGGCCATTGGTTTTCAGGGAAAGGAAAACCTGCGTGTGTATTTTTACCCATTTGTAACCTAACCGTCCTGTGATGCCCG
>CAZIGO010000129.1:0-2655 GCA_964538595.1 uncultured Chitinophagales bacterium
GATTGGGAGATGAAGTCCACTGGATGACATTATAACGGATATCCCCCGCATCCCATTTCGCTGTATCAGGCTGTATTTTTACTTGTATTGCATCTTTGAAGCCAGCTTGGCGAAAGGCTTCATTCCATCGCAATATGCCTTTTTTCATGATATCGCGAAAGGGTTCAGGAGTCGAATTATCGATCCACCAAACAATCGGTTCTTTCGGCTTGGATATCGCTTTGTCCGGATGTTGCTTTTCCAGGTGCCAGCGGTCGATTACATCATGATAAGGAGTGACACTAAGAGAGGTCAGGTCGGTACGTTTTTGCATGAAATAGCCCATCCGTTGGTCATTGAATCGCGGCTGGTAATCGTTTTTTGGCACTTCAAGTAAAGTATGGCGTAATTGTACATTAACAAATCGAGGGTCAGTCACGGCTCGTGAACCCCTGTTCTTGGGATACTTTTTTTTGTATACATAATTGACCATGACTTCCGTATTATTGGGATAGTTTTTTATCAGCCGGTATTTACTCCGATTTTGATCCAGCTTTCCTAATGAAAACCGTTTCCCCCGGCGGGCTGCTTTTCCCGGTGTAGGTTTTACTTGTTGAAAGTTTTCGGTAAGGAACAGGGGCTTGCCCCGTAGTAAAAATGTATCCTTATCGGTATCGGCAGCTTTTATTTTTTTGCTGATAATGATAGGATGATTAATATTAGCATCGCGTTGTTGGTAAAGGGAGTGGGTAGAGTCGAAATAGAAATGGGCATTTTGTAAAACAAACTCGATTTTGTTGTAATGTTTTTGAACAGTAAATAAACGGCTACTACCATAAGAGCCTTTGAAAAAACCGGCCACCAAAACTCCGTTAGTAATTCGGCTGAAATAAATATACTCTTTATTGAATTTCTGTCGCTCTATTTGTACATACACTTTACCATTGGTTGTATCTTGATAGATTGTAAAGAGGCCGGGGTACTTTTTACAATTTTTTGTAACCTCCGCGATAGTTTTTGTTTTATCCTTTTTCTTCTTTTCATCCTTTTTCTTGTTCTTGTTATTGCCCCAATTAAATAGTTGGCTATGGGCGGGTACTATAAAATAAAAGAACAACAGTAATGTAATGATAGCAGCACGATAAATACGAAGCATAAAAGGCGTAGTCTTCTAATGAGTAATTGCAAGGATATAGAGGATAATATACACAAATTTGTGTTTTTAAAACTAACATGTTACTGACTAAAATTTTAGACAGGAAAAACATATAATGGAAAACGGTCTCCAGTGCAGTTATAATATCGGTAGAAACTATGATATTTGTTGGGCGATGGGGGTGGCCTCTTCTAAATCGCGAAGATCCACCGGTACCACTTTCGATACTCCCTCGTCATTCATGGTGATACCATAAATAACATCTACTTTGGCGATCGTTTGTTTATTATGGGTGATAATGACAAATTGCGAATCAGTAGCAAATTCCCGGACAATTTTATTGAATTTTTGAACGTTGGCATCGCTTAATGGAGCATCCACTTCATCGAAAATACAGAAGGGGGCCGGTTTTAATAAATAAAGAGCAAAGAGAAAAGCTGTGGCTGTTAACGTCTTTTCTCCCCCGGACAGCTGGTCGATAATTAATGGCTTTTTCCCTTGGGGCTCGGCGACTATTTCAACGGAAGAGAGTAATGGCTCTTCCGGGTCTGCTAAGTATAAATCACAATCATCTTCGTTGGAAAAGAGACTCCTGAAAACTTCTATAAAATTTTCACGTACTTGCTCAAATGTTGCCATGAATTTTTTACGGGCCGTTGTTTCAATTTCATCAATGGTATTCAACAATGATTCTTTCGCTTCTAAAAGATCCTCTCGTTGATCTGTAATGAAATCATGGCGCTGCTTCATTTGCTCATAAGCCTCGATAGCTTTGGGGTTAACTTCATCATAGTTTTCGATGCGTTTTTCGAGTTTGTTAACTTCTTTGTCCAAAGCCTCTTTATCAGTATCGGTAGGGAGGGGAGCTTCCATAATATCTTCGATATCAACGTCAAATTTAGCATTTAACCGTTCTTTTAAACTATTTAGTTGAATTTTAAGATCATTAATTTTTTCCTTTACTGAATTGAGCAGTGTTTCGGTTTGATCTTTTTTGTGACGTTGCTCCCGAATGGCTTCTTCAATTTCATTGGTTTTGCGTTTGGAAGAGAAATATTCATTCTCTAACTGGTTAACTTGTTTCTGTTGTTGTTCTTTCTTTTCATAAAACTCGTACAGATCTTCTTTTAAGGTTTCGAGTTCTTTTTTAAGCTCCCCTATTTTTTCTTTGTTGGCAGCAATCGTTTTACGATTCTTGATAATTTGTTCTTCTGACTGCTCAATATGTTGTTTTTTGTACGTGACCGCTTGTTCTAAATTTTCAACTTTATTTTTTTGTTGGTGGTACTGGAGCTGTGCTTCTTGATATGTATCTTTGACCTCATTAAGTTGGGTCTCGTTTTTGTTGTGTTGTTGCTGGGCCTCCTCCAGTGAATCTCGGGCTGAACGCTTTTGCTGCTGTAACTCTTTTAGCTTAGGTTGATGATCCCGAAGCTCACTTTTGAGATTAGCCACCTTTTCGCGTTGTTGTTTTTGTTGATGGACCCGTTGCTCTTGATGTTGTTGTTCTTCCTCTAAAC
>CAZIGO010000129.1:2665-7160 GCA_964538595.1 uncultured Chitinophagales bacterium
GGTTTGTATCGTAATGTATTCATTGTTAAGAGATTCCAGTGCACTTTCTTTTTCCTGGATTGTGGCTTTATTAGATTGATCGTGGAGTTGGTGTATCTCTTTTTCTAATCGAGCTTTCTTGTGCTGTGCTTCTTCCAATTTTTGGGAAAGTTCTTGCACCGCTTTTTCAGCTTTCTCGAGGTTTTTAACACGGCCGATTTTTTGACCCGTGGATATTCCGACGGATCCCCCGGAGATTTTGTAAGCACTGCGGGTATAGTTCCCATCCTTTGATAAAAATGTCAAGCTCCTCCCTTCGGTATGAATGGGTAAATCCTGGAGGGTGTTTTTCTGTGCCTCCTCTACGATATAAACCGTATCTAATAGATAAGCTAATAGGTTGTAGTATTGTTTATCATAGTCGATGATTTGGAGGGCGGGCGTACATTGGTCAATAACTTGAATGGAATGAGGCGTGTAGGCTTCAAATTCTTCTAACACGAAAAAATTAGCGCGTCCTTTTGAAGCTTCTACTAACAAATCAATACCGTCCAAAGCTTGTTGGGCCTCTTCTACTACATAATATTTAAGAAAAGGTTCGAGTAAACTTTCTATAGCTACTTCGTATTCTTTCTGACAAGTGAATATATCAGATAGCAATGGGGCTTTAGAAAGATCACTGGAAGCTTCTTTGAGGTATTTTACTGATTCCGGGAAGCCTTCCAGTTTTTCCACCATGCTTTTCGTGAGTTCGTACTCATGTTGTTTGGCATCGAGCTGGCGCTTGATTTCCTGAACATTTTGTTCTGCTTCTTCAACAGCTTCCTCTTTTTGGTCTATTTTGTTATGGAGGGTTTCTTCCTCGTCCTTTAGATTTTTAATGGTTTCTTGAAGGTTGGATTTTTTTTGCTCTAATTCTTTTAACTTTTGCTCATAGCGGGCCACGTTTTTTTTATGGCTTTCTTCCTGTTTGTTTTCTTGTAAAGAAGATTGAAGAGTTTGCAGCTTCGTCTCTTTAACGGCATGGTCGCGTTCAACTTCATGAATCTCTTCATTAATTTCTTCGAAGTTTTGGCGAGTCTCCTCCAATTGTTTTTTTGATTGCCGAAACGCTTCTTGAACTTCCATAAGTTGTTCCTCCTTTTCTTGTAACTTCTCCCCTGCCTTTTCGAGTTGGTCTTGTTGTTGTTGATATTCTTCTTGTTTGTTTTCTAACTCTTGACTCTCGGTTGTAATAGTGGTTTGGGCTTCTTTGATCTCTTCGCTGAGCGTTTCCGCTTTTTCTTCCAGTAAGGAAAGTTTTTCTTTATCAACTTGTTGCTTATTTTCTTGGGATTGTATTTTTTCTTTTAATTCGTTGAATGCTTTTTGCGCCTCTGTTAGTTTTTGCTCCTTGGCTACATTGTCTTTTTTCTGTTCCTCATGTTGGGCTTCTAACTCCTCTAATTGGGTGTCTATTTCGACCTTCTTGTTTTCGTGCTCCTTATATTGCTCCTGCAGCCGTTCATATTGATCATTATATTCTTTAAGCGTAAACTTTGCTAAATCTATACTTTTTTGCCGGTATTGCTTTTGTATTTTTTTAAAACGGCGGGCGCGTTGGGCTTGTTGTTTTAAATTATCGAGGTTGGTCTCAATTTCGTGTAACAGATCCTCGACACGATCCAGCTTTTCTTCTGTGTTGTTTAGTTTATTAAGACTCTCTTTTTTCCGGTTTTTATATTTAGATATACCTGCAGCTTGTTCTAATAAACGGAGACGGGCACTATCTGTATCATTAATAATCTCATCAACCATATCAAGTTCTATGATAGAATAGGAGTCACTACCGATACCCGTGTCTAAGAAAAGGGAGGTTATATCTTTGAGGCGGCAGGGGACATCATTGAGCCGGTATTCACTTTCGCCATCCCGGTATAACTTTCGGGTTATTGTCACTGTCGAATATTCGACCGGTAATATATTTTTAGTGTTATCAAAGGTGAGAGATACTTCGGCTAGATGTGAAGCACTTCTTTTCTTGGTCCCATTGAAAATAACATTCTCCATTTTATCAGAACGTAATAAACGGGTCTTCTGCTCGCCCAAGACCCAGCGGATAGCATCAACAATATTTGATTTACCACAGCCGTTGGGTCCCGCTATCCCGGTTATCTCATTGTCGAAATTGATAGTTGTCTTATCGGCAAAACTTTTGAAACCCTTTATGTCGAGACGTTTTAATCGCATTGATATTAGTTTATGGCAATCATAAACGGGTAATAGATTAAATACGATGAAATCCCACCGCTGTTCTATTACTAAAATAAGGAATAATACGTTTTTTGAAGGGAAAGTTTTCCACAAAATGACTGTCTGACGCCTATTTTGTGTAAAATTGTTGGAATGATGGCAAGTGTTTTTAGAGATCTAATAGGGGCACATTTCTTTTGTAAAGAGAAAAGGTTGGGTTTTCTTATCTTTGATATAAAAAATGCTTGATCTTTCCCATCGTCCTCGTCGCTTACGTAAATCATCTCCTGTCCGAAATTTAGTTGCCGAAACACGGGTGACCCCAGAAATGTTCGTCTACCCGTATTTTGTGGTTCGCGGAGAAAAGGTAAAATCGCCTATCAAAACCATGCCCGGTATCCACCACTTTTCGGTGGATGAATTGGTGAAGGATGTAGAAAAGTCCCTTGAAAAGGGAATTAATAAAATATTACTCTTTGGAGTCGAAGAGGAAAAAAGTCCGGATGCAAAGTTAGCATACAATGAAAAAGCTTTAGTCCCTGTTGCTGTTCGGCGACTTAAAGCAGAATTTGGTGATGATCTTTATATCATTACTGACGTTTGTGTATGTTCATATACTTCTCATGGGCATTGTGGAATTCTTGAAGGAGACAGGGTGGTCAATGATCCTTCAGTTGAAATTTTAGCAAAAATGGCCTTGGCGCATGCCCGGGCGGGAGTAGATATGGTAGCCCCGTCTGATATGATGGATGGACGTGTAGCTGCCATACGTCAACGGCTGGATGAACATGAGCTAACAACTACCGGGATCTTGTCTTATGCAGCCAAATTTGCCTCAGCTTATTATGGTCCTTTTCGCGAAGCTGCTGATTCTGCCCCGGGAAAAGGTGATAGAAAAGGATACCAAATGGATTATCGCAATCCCAAAGAAGCTGTTAAAGAAGCATTACTTGATGAACAAGAAGGGGCTGATATGGTAATGGTCAAACCGGCCTTGGCCTATATGGATATTATAAAAGCCATTGATGAACAAACATTGTTACCCCTGACTTGTTATAATGTCTCCGGTGAATATGCTTTGGTGAAGAAAGCAGCTGAAGCAGGTTTGATTGATGAGGCGAAGATGGTTCGGGAAAATATGTATAACCTGGTGCGGGCAGGTGTCAATTTTGTTATAACATATCATGCCCGGGATATTGTAGAGAATAATTGGTTGTAATATCAAGGAGTGGGGCATTTCTTTAAAATTAGTAGGTATGCATTCAGATCGTCATGAAACTTTTTCTCAACATATTATAGAAGGATTGAACAGCAATCCTAAGATTTTGTCCTCCCAATATTTCTATGATGATAGAGGGAGCCAGCTTTTTGAAAAATTGATGGATCAACCGGCCTATTATCTATATGATAGTGAACGCGAAATATTCCAATCTCACAGTGCTGAAATAGGGAGGTATTTTCCCGGGCAAGATTTTAATTTAATTGAATTAGGAGCAGGAGATGGCAGAAAAACCAAGTATCTATTGAAACAGCTCTTGGAACAGGAGCATCAATTTACTTATTACCCGGTAGACATTTCCGCACAGGCTCTTGCCGATTTATCTAAACTATTACATACAGATTTACCCGATGTGCGTTATCAGGGTAAACAATTGGAATATTTTGAAGCCCTGAATTGGATAGATAAAAGTTTGGAAAGTCCCATTGTTGTGCTGTTTATAGGTTCTAATTTCGGTAATTTTATCCCTTCCACCCGCCACCAATTTTTAGAACAGCTCACCCACTCCTTATCGCCTGGTGATAGTGTATTGATCGGCTTCGATTTGAAAAAGGATATAGAAATTTTGCTAAAAGCTTATAATGATCCGGCCGGGGTGACCGCTCAATTTAACCTTAATTTGTTAAAGCGGATCAACCGGGAATTTGATGGCGACTTTAATGTGGATCAATTTCGGCATTACGGCACTTATAACCCGAACATAGGAGCTATTGAAAGTTTTATTTTAAGCACTACTTCCCAAACTGTTACACTCAAAAAGTTGAATCGCACATTTGATTTCGAGCCTTGGGAACCGATACATACTGAATATTCTTATAAGTATAATAAGCCTGATATATATCGATTAGCAAAGCAGTATGGATTTTCTGTTCAAGCGTTTTTCTTCGATGAGAAACAATATTTTGCTGATGTATTATGGCAGAAAAAACAATAATCCCAATTGATTAATGGATTTATTTTACTCTCTTTAATTTGTGAGTGCTGTGTTCCTACCCCTCAAGAAGG
>CAZIGO010000130.1:0-4107 GCA_964538595.1 uncultured Chitinophagales bacterium
TAGCTTCTACACACCAGAAGCAACCTGCTCCAAAGGTAGCTTCGGCCATAGATTTGTTGGAATTGGACTGATTACTCATAAATTATTTAGTTATAAATGTTAAGGATGCATAAGCAACGTAGCAAAGAAAAGAAACAAAAATCAACAGACATTTAAAAGGGGAGTTTCAAGCTTTTCTGCTTTTGGAAGGCGATTGTTTTTTACTCCCTGAAATATTACGCTTGACCAGTAAGTAATAATCATTTTCCAACGGTAAATAACCATATTCATAACAAAAAAAGTATAATTTACCTTTGTTGGTTTTATACGTATAAGTATAATAGTCAAAGTCGAACCCCGCCCGTTGTAATTGCTTCTTATGGACAGTAGCTTTACCAGCGGGAGTTAGCTTACGCATAATGCGCCGATTTTTTCGAAGGGTATTATTTACATTACGTATAAAATTGTTTACATCACGATTACGTCTATTATTATAATAGTTACGGCATTGTGCCGAACAAAATTTTTTATCCGAACGTCCTCTAATAGGGACACCACACTGTAAACACTTTCGTTTCATACTTTCCCATTTATTACCGAATATAATAAATTAATTAAAACAATAAAATGTATGGATATAAAATTTGTTTAGCTTATTTATATAAGAATGTTATTTTTATAGCAGAGCTAAAAAACAAAGGCGGCAGACTATTCTCTCATCTCTTTTCTCTTAAAAAATCACCGTATGGGAGCCATCAACCATGATTGGGACCTTACCAAAGAGGAGGCTAAAGCGTTACAAACTCAACTCCAACGAGAGGTAAAGATCACTCATTACAAAGGGGCTACCACTTACCTAGGCGGGGCGGATATCTCTTTTGAGCCGGGATCCAATAAAGCTTATGCCGGTATTACCGTTCTGCATTATCCCTCGCTCAAAGAGGTGGACCGGTCACTTATCACAACTGTTACCCCTTTCCCCTATATACGGGGACTGTTATCTTTCAGAGAAATTCCACCGCTCTTAAAAGCCTGGGATCAATTAGATACCCCTCCTGATATTTTCATTATGGACGGACACGGAAGGGCCCACTATCGCTATCTCGGGCTAGCTTCGCATTTCGGATTATGGTTGCAACGCCCTACAATCGGTTGTGCCAAAAGCAGATTAGTGGGAGTGTTTGATCCCCCCGGTCCTGAGAAAGGAGATTACAGCCCGCTTTATTATAAAAATCAGAAAGTCGGTTCGGTTTTACGAACCCGTACTAATGTCAAACCCGTATTTGTTTCACCAGGCCATTTAATCAATTATGTTCAAGCTCGAGAATGGGTGTTAGCGGCTACTACAAAATACAAACTGCCTGAAACAACCCGACGGGCGCATTACTTAGTCAACCAACTCCGCAAAGGGAATATCAAACCTCATCAAAAAGACTAATAAACTATCGATGATGACGATCCATCTCCCGCAGCCATTCTAATGTGCTATTATCTTTTCGCCTGCGTTGCTTTTTTTGGGAATGACGTTTTTCCCGGCGTCGCTGACGTCTTTTGGAAGCGGCCGAGGGCTGATGGGTTTTCGAGTCGGTTGCGGTTGTAAAGCTTGAAACAACAATTTATAAAATCGCTTCTTCACAATCTTTTTATTGCCCCACTGGCTACGTGACTCTTGCGACGTTATCAGCAGTTTTCCCCTTTTATTTATTCGATGACTCAAATTATTTTTAACACGGGATTTCTGGGCATTACTAAGATGATGCGACGCTTCGATATCGAAAACCAACGTCACTTTCGTTTCTCTTTTATTAGTATGTTGCCCTCCTTTGCCCCCACTTCTGCTGGTACGAAAAGCAAATTCATCTTTTAGAGACATTATAACAATACATTTATGACATTACCCCGGTAAAAGAAATTAGTGATTTACCAGTTATATTAAAAATTTACTACTTTACTATGAAAATATCAAAAATTTTATGCCGAGCACTAAACGTCAGCCCTACATATTAGTATTTGAACGCTCTGCTTCAAATAAATCTAATACTCTTTCTACCGATGAACAAGAACGACTTCGTGATCTTTATCAACAAGACATCCTGCAACAAGTGTTTGTAAACCGAGTCTATACGAAAGTATGGCTTATTATTAAGGCCCCCTCATCTACGGAGGTTGATGATGTCGTAGCTTCTCTCCCTTCTCCTTTGAATTATCTGGAGCATCATTCGCTTATCCGACATTAAACCAATTATATCAATCCCACCTCTTTCCTTATTCATTCACTTTTTTCAGATTTGCCCAATATTTAGTGAACGTTTAAGCCATCAACGCCCTCCCATAAATTTACCAAGCTTGTCTTTGCTTTTGAGATTAGTGTAATTGCTTTATCCGGTTTCAGATGCTGTAGCCCTGTTTATATATCGGATCTTAACCAGCACTAATATCCTTTGCCCCCGAGTGTCGGTCCGCTCCCCTCTCATTTACAACAATTACAAAAGCATATACTTATACTATTGTAAATAAGCTCCACCCACGTACGGTATAAGAGGGTTGAACTTTAGGAGGGAGCATAAAGGCAGAGCCAGCGAGGAGATTCGAACTCCCAACCTTCCGCTTACGAGGCGGATGCTCTAGCCATTGAGCTACACTGGCAATAAAAAACTTTTCTCATAAATAGGAAAATAATTATTGATCGAAATTCGATCTTCGTTTTATTAAAGAGAGAAAGTTATTAATTATATAGGGCCTCTCCCTTGATCCGGAAAACCAATCTTATCTGTTAGTTCTGAAGATTCGTTTAGAAATATGCATGCCAGCGGAGGTTCTTACCTCTATCACATAAATGCCCGGTGAACCTTCCCAATCCGCTGATAATTGTTGAGTCCTGCTCTTCTCATCACGGTACACCTGTTGGCCATTGGTGTTCCAAATAGTGAGGGTCACCTGCTCTTTGACTTCGGTAAATTGTACCGTTACTTCCCCCTGAGTAGGATTGGGATATATGGTAGCTGTACTTTTTTTAGAGAGAGAAGCTGTTCTTCGATTGATAACGGTATCGCCTCCTGCATTTGAAGTATGGACGATCAACCCTTGGGCACCGACAGCCCATCCCTCGGAAGAGTCAATAAATTGGATATCATTCAAAGGGCCCGTATTTTTCAAATACTGCAAGTGCCAGTCTTTCCCTCCATTTTCCGTATGGTATATAACGGAAGTATCAAATGCCCCTCCTACACACCAGCCGTTAGAAGTGTCCGTAAAATAGACCGAATAAAGATCCCATTTAATGCTGGTGTCACGAATAGACCAACTGTTGCCGCCATCAGAACTGTATAGCACAGTACCATTTTCTCCTACTGCCCAGCCTTGGTTATCATTGACAAAATGCACATCACGTAATGTCCGACATAAACTGGCCGCATAAATATAATCCCAACTGGCCCCTCCATCAGTAGTGGGTAATATTAAACCACAAAGTCCGGATACCCAAGCTTTGGAAGCACTGATCGAGTGTATACTCAACAAGGGACCGGTAGCACCGCTTGATTGTTTATTCCAATTCATTCCAGCATCAATCGTATGCAAGATAATACCGGCATCTCCAATAATCCAGCCGGTAGTGGCAGTAGCAAACCGGACATCGTTAAATGTAACGGTGGTATCGGTCGATTGTCTATTCCATGTATTACCCGTATCCGTCGTATGCATTACCACCGTATCTCCTACTACCCAACCACTGGTTCGGTTAACAAAATGCACATTACTAAAACTATAGGCCGGACCTTCATAACGATCTTGCCAATTTTGTCCACCATCTTCAGTATGGTATATAAATGCGGTATCTATATTTCCCCCTACAGTCCAAACATGAGCACTATCCAAAGCATATACTCCATGGAAATCATAAATTATCCCACTATTTTGTTGTTTCCATTGGGCTTGGAGGAAAGAACATTCTAAGAAGAGGGCTATTATAAATAACCCCAACACTTTCAGCTTTTTCCGTCTGAAAATAGATACTAAGGATCTTTCATTTATATTTATCATATCTATATATTTTTTATTACTTCTATTGTTAGATAACAAAAGTAACAAATCAGGTTTAAAATGAAAAAGCGAGGGAATGGGAGAGAT
>CAZIGO010000130.1:4117-5976 GCA_964538595.1 uncultured Chitinophagales bacterium
ATAAAACAGGTGTATGCTACTCCTTGTTCAACATATAATATAATTTTAATCCTAAAGTATCCGACTTACACCCTAAATTGGTTATCTTTGTTGTACTATGAAAGTAGGTATATTATTCGGAGGTAAATCACGGGAAAGAGAAATTTCCTTCGCGGGAGGACGAACGGTTTATGATAACCTGGACAAAACATTATTTGAGCCTGTCCCTATTTTTATAGATTCCCTCGGCAATTTTGTTCAACTTGATTGGCCCTATATTTATAAAGGAAGCATTCGGGATTTCTATCCTCCCATAAAACATCTTCCTCCTTCTCCCCACCACTTTCAAATTTATGTAGAGAGTCTGAAGGAACTTACTCCGAACAAGCAACGGGAGCTTTTACAAGAAATAGGAACTCCCATTCCCCCTCAGGACCTCCCTCAATACATTGACTTCGCATTTCTAACTTTACACGGGCCTTATGGCGAGGATGGGCAAATACAAGGTATTTTAGAGTCATTAGATATTCCTTATAGCGGTTCCGGTATATTTCCTTCAGCAGCGGCAATGAACAAAGTTATCCAAAAAGCATTTATGGATAACACGAATTTTGCTCAGCCGGAGTATCAAGTAATAAAACGATCCGAATGGCACTCGGCTACCGATACAGATAAAATTTACCAATCCTTGCAAGACACCCTCCCTACTCCCTGGGTGATCAAACCAGCCAATCAAGGTTCTTCACTCGGTGTTTCTATTATACATTCCCCCACTAAGGCTAAGCTAAAAGAGGCCCTTAACCAAGCTTTCTTCAGTTACGAGCTTACTTCGCAAGAATGGCAACAATATACTGAACAGGAGCGGATACGATTTACCCGGGACTGGATAGATATTCGAACGGGTATTGGTATGCCGGTAATAATAAAGGACGCTGTTATTCACCATCCTGAACGTTTTTATACTTTTCTTAACGAACATTTCAAAGCCTCTGAACAACCCTTGTTCATTCAAGCTTTGAATAATGAAACAGAAGTGGTGGTTGAGTCAATGATAGAAGGAAGAGAGTTTTCATGTATTGTTATTCAACAAGAAGATGGGACCCCTTTGGCACTTCCGCCGACAGAAATTATCAAGGAAGAAGCGCTTTTTGACTACCGCTCAAAATACCTGGCCGGCTTTTCCCGAAAGCGAACACCGATTCAACTGCCCGATCCTCAAATTCACCGTATTACTGAAGCCTGTGAAGCCTTGTTTAAACATTTCCGGTTCAATGTTTATGCCCGCATAGATGGTTTTATAACAGAGGACGAAGAGGTTTACCTTAATGACCCTAATACCACCAGTGGTATGCTGCCTTCTTCTTTCTTTTTTCATCAAGCAGCGGAGTTAGGCCTCAATCCTTCCCAATTTATCACTTACATTATCCGCACCTCATTATATGAACGTTCACACACACAAACAACTTCATTGCCGGTCCATCGAAAACTTCAGCAACTTGATACGTCTATCCAAACATTAAAATCGCGTTCGGAAGAAAAAAAACAGATTGGAGTATTATTCGGGGGATATACGGCCGAACGTCATATATCAGTAGAAAGCGGCCGTAATATTTACGAGAAGTTAGCTTCTTCCCCTAAATACGAACCGCTTCCTATTTTTGTTACCGGTGACCGCCATAAAGAGGAACACCAATTGTACCGGCTCCCTATTAATTTACTCTTAAAAGATAACGCCGATGATATTGCCGAAAAACTCAACAATTATGCCCCTTCCTCTTTTATTGAAAAAATAAAGAAGAAGGGACAATCCCTCACCCAACAATATGCTTATCCCAACCGGGTTCAGCAGCCACAGTCCATTGATTATTCTAAATTAGCAG
>CAZIGO010000130.1:5986-7119 GCA_964538595.1 uncultured Chitinophagales bacterium
AGAGTTAGTAGACGGTGTTTTTAATACAGTGCACGGGCGCCCGGGAGAAGACGGGACCATACAAAAACACTTAGAGAAACATCAAATACCCTATAATGGCTCGAAACCTGACAGTTTAGCTATTACTATCGATAAACATCGTACTCATCAACAGCTTAAGGAAGCCGGTTTTCCCGTCTTAGACCAGTTATTAATAAAAAAAACACAATGGCAACAAGAAAGTGATGACTATATAAAATCCATTAAAAATCGATTTGGTTTCCCTTTTATTGCCAAACCTGTCGACGAGGGTTGTAGTGCTGCCGTCAAAAAGATCGATACCCCTACCGATCTGAAAGCTTATGCTACATTGGCGTTCCGTTCCACCCCGCAATTCCCGGAACAAGCCCGCCAACAACTAAACCTAAAGCCACAGGAAGAATTTCCGCGATTGAATCGTTTCTTAATTGAGGAGTTCGGTCAACCCCGTCATAAGGAGAAAGTTATTGAAATTACCGGCGGATTACTTACTCATACAACAGCTAACGGAGAACGGATCTATGAGATGTTCCCGCCTTCTGAAACAGTTGCGGCTCATGAAGTGCTTTCGTTAGAAGAAAAATTTTTAGCGGGAGAGGGTCAAAATATCACCCCTGCCCGTTTCAGTGAAAACCCTTCTACTAACGAGGCCCTTACCGAACAAGCTAAAAACTCCCTTCAAGAAGTAGCCGAATACTTAGAGTTGGAAGGATATGCCCGCATTGACGCTTTTGCCCGCATTTATGATAATGATACACTTGAACTCAACGTTATTGAAGTAAATGCTCTACCGGGGATGACCCCAGCGACTTGCATTTTTCATCAAGCCGCCCATCATGATTACAAACCCTATGATTTTGTCAATAAAATTTTAGATTACGCTTTTAACAGTAGCTCAAATCAAATTGAAGCTACCAAAAACAATAAATAACGCTTAACCTCGTTAATAATGACAGCAAAACAAAAGCGACAACCCCATACTTTTATTCAGTTTATAAAAAGCTTCACCTTTTTTAAGCATCTTATAGCTGCTATACTCCTAATAACAGTAATCATTTGGAGCACCTTAAAAGCTTTAGATTGGTATACCCTTCACGGACAAACGATTGAAGTTC